>CAZOWB010000110.1:0-5203 GCA_964583315.1 uncultured Candidatus Bathyarchaeia archaeon
GGAGCATAGTGGCGGTAACCAATAGAGACCTAGTTTATCTGGTGATATTATGCTCCGTAACCCTGGCTCTTACATATCTGTTTTGGAAGGAACTCTTCGCAATAATGTTCAATAGGAGGATGGCTGAAGCTGATGGAATAAATACGAAGCCCTTCATTTATTTTATGATTTTCCTGGTTGGGATAGTTGTAGCGTTCTCGCTAAAGCTTGTTGGCGGAATACTTGTTTATGCTCTTCTTTTTAATCCGGCGTCTTCAGCCCTTCAATATTTGCATGACATGAAAAAAATAGTGATTTTGTCACCGGTTATTGGGGCAATATCATGTGTTACCGGTTTCTTTATGTCTCTTGTTTTTGATGTACCGGTTGGCTCATGCATAGCCCTAGTTTCAACCCTGATATTTGCTCTCTCAGTCATTCTCTCACCTAAAAGAAAAAGGGAGGTGAAAACATGAAAGAGAGAAGAGTTCTAACCTTAATGGCAATTCTTCTGGCATTAAGTATATTGGGGTTTGGACTAAATCCAGAGATAGTCATAGCGCAGGAAGATCAGGAGGAGAAGCCCATAATAGTCTGCACAACAAACGTTTTGGGATCAATAGTTAAGGAACTAATAGGCGAAGAGGCTGACGTAATTGTTTTAGTCAATCCGGGCTTATGCCCAGCTGACTACGATATGAAGCCAAGTGACATTTACGCTCTCAGCAAAGCAAAAATATTCTTTTACCATGGCATGCCTGGAGAAAAGCCTTGGCTCCAAAATCTAGTAGAGGCTGCTGGAAACGAAAATTTAATGCAAGTTAAGGTTTCCGGAGTCTACAATACGCCTGAAGGCGCTAAAAAATACATAAGGATAATAGGCGGAAATCTAAGTCAAGCCCTTTCAATCGACTTAAGCAACAAAATAGAGCAAATGATAACCGAGATAGATAATGTGGCAAACGAGATAATCAGCGAGGCCCAATCCCTAGGCGTTAGCAACGTCAATGTTATTTGCATGAAATGGCAAAAGACCTTTGTTGAGTGGGTTGGATTCAATGTGATTGCCACTTATAATCCGCCTGAAACCCTGTCGGCAAGCGACGTAGCCAACCTTATTGATACAGCACGCACAAACAACGTTGCTTTAATAGTTGATAATCTTCAAGTTAGCGCTGAATTCGGTTCCTCGATAGCGTCTGAAGTTGGAGCTGTACATGTCGTATTAACAAACTTTCCAGGCGCCATCCCGGAGACTGGAAATCTAGCACAGATGTTCCGCTATAATGCTGAACGACTCTTTGAGGGGCTAAAAAGATGGCAAGCAATTAAAGAGATGAAAGCCTTAATAAGCGAAAATGAGAACCTAAGAAATCAGCTAACTCTCTATCAGTCTTTGGCGGCTGTGGCAGGCGTGATCGCCGCTGTAGAGCTTATACTACTCATAGGAATGAAAAAAGCTCATAGGAGTTAAACATGAAGTAGAAAATGACAAGTATTTTTAAAGCCCTCTAATCTAATTTTATTTTTAATAAATCGCAAAGAGAGATTATTGTTAAAATGCAAAAAGAAAAATAACTAATTTTTAGATTAAAGTTACATTTTCCCCTTTGATTGTTAAGGCACTGTGAGAGTTGCTTGGAATATTATGTACATCATAATCAACAGTATTCCACCCCATTTAGGTATTTGGCCTTTCAATAGAAAACGCCACAAAAGAAGCGTCATTATTAGAAGGAAGGGAAGAATTTCTGTGAAAACCGTTAAATTAACTGTTAGGGGAGAAGCTATAAGGACTATTCCAAGAACTAGGGTCATATTTGTAAGATTGGAGCCAATTATATCTCCTAATGCAAGGTTAATTCGCCCCCGCCTCACCGCAGCCATATCTAACGCTAATTCAGGGAGTGATGTTCCTATCGCAATTATTTTTGCACCTATAAGGATAGGAGGGATTCCCAAAATCGCCGCGATATTAGATGCTGACCATACTACAAATCTGGAAGAAACAATAACTATTGATATTCCCACGATAACCTTTATCAGAACAGTCTTTCGATCTTTGCTTTCGACGCCTTCTTGTAAACTGTTATATGGCACTTTCCGCGCCTTCGCCATCGTATAGACGCTAAAGATGAAAATCACAATTAAGATCATTCCGATTAGATGGCCAATCGTCTCTAACGAAGCCGAAAAGAAGGGAACCGCTAATACTATGGGAACCGCTGAAGAAAAGAAGAGAATATCCGCAATCTCCACTAGAAAATCTGATCTCACTCTTTTGAGAGGGCTAACCATCGCTATTAGGCCGACCACCATTCCAATATTGAACATGTTAGAGCCCAATAAGTCTCCGATGCTGATTCCCGGGCTCCCTTGGAGTATTGAAAATGCTGCAACTGTCATTTCGGGTATGGAGGTCATAACTGAGAGAATTATGAATCCGGCTGCAGCCTCGTTAAGGCCGCTAAGTTCAATCAAATCTTCTATTGACACTATGGACAAATAGCTGAATCTCGCGAGGATGGCTAGAGAAATAGCCATTATTACCCCCATACTAACTAAATATATCATCATTTAGAATATACGTCCGTTCGGATTTGATTGTTAAAGGTGACATTAAATTAGGCATGCGAAACATAAATTTTTAACTGGTGTTGAGCATATTTTTTAGTGGAGTGATCGTTTGCCGTTTACCATTTTCCATCTTGGTCCAGCTTTATGTTTTGGCCTCCCTCTCCGAAAGCATATTCATGCACCCACCTTTATATTGGCTAACATAATAATTGATTTTGAACCATTATTAGTACTTGTTTTCGGATTGAGATATCCATTGCATGGTTATTTGCACACTTTTCTCATGGCTGCTTTTCTCGGCCTGTTTATGGGATACATAATGTTTCTGCTGAGGAAGCCCCTACATAGAATTTTTAGGCTATTTCTCTTAGAGGAGAAGCCAATAAACACGCTTAAACCATTCCTAGTTGCCGGTGTTTTGGGAGTAATCTTTCATGTTTTGCTTGATTCACCGCTCTACGGTGACATTAAACCATTTTACCCCATGATGGTTAATCCACTGTATAATCCAGAGCTAACGTCGACTATATACAGTTTTTGCTTTTGGACTGGAATTCTCGGAACAGCATTCTACTTATACATTATTTATCAGAGAATCACAAGAAAACTTGCTAATTATAAATCATAAAAATCTCAATAACCATATCTGTTATTACGATTATGTAAATGATAAACATTAAAGGTGAGATTAAATTGAGTGAACATAAGTCTAAAGTTTATTTTGCTAGCGCCAAAGTGCCTATAGATTACATTCCCCGAGTCCCACAAACTAAGTGGTACACCCATAGCCTTGTGTATCAAACCAAGGAACTAGCCGCTAAAATACTTGAAGATATCATTTCAGCCGGAGACACGGTAGCCGTTAAGGTTCATTTTGGGGAACGATACACCCAATGCTATATTAGACCAATTTACGTTAGGATGGTTGTTGATAAAATTAAGGAGATAGGTGGCAGACCATTTGTTTGCGACACATTACTTTCCGGCGGAAAAGTTTTATATGATGAAAACGGCGAGGCAACATGGTCTAGAAGATCGCTCGAGGAAGGATTAAAAACAGCCATCATGAATGGATTCACATCTGAAACAATGGGATGCCCAGTAATTTTTGCAGATGCGCCTAAAGGCCTAAAATCTGTGGAATTTGAAGTTAATGGAAAATTTATTAAGAAAGTGTATATTGCTCCAGCCATAGCCGAAGCCGACGTCCTGCTCAGTTTGGCCCACTTTAAATGCCATGATGTTATGTCGGTGGGTGGCGCCCTCAAAAATATTGGCGTAGGATGCCAGTCAAAACAGGGGAAATGGTGGATACACCATAATACTAAGCCGGAAATAGATGAGGAGAAATGTAATGGATGTGGTGAATGCTTGCGTGTGTGTCCAGTAAATGCAATAGTTTTATCTAATGGTAAAGCCCGTATAATTCGGGAAAAATGTATTGATTGCGCATTCTGCATAGATTATTGTCCGCAAATAGAACTCATGGCGCAGGCTTTTCCGGATATATTAGAGCAGCAGGCAAGAGTTGGAGAAGCAGCCGCTGGCATCGTTAAATACTTCAAGGATAAATGCGCCTTCATTAATCTCGCTATAGATATAGTTCCGCTCTGCGATTGCGACCCATTTGTGGGAATACCCATAGTTCCAGATCTAGGCGTATTTGCTTCGCGAGACCCCGTAGCTATCGACAGGGCATGCATAGACATGGTGAATAATTCGCCGGGAATTCCGGGATCAATGGCTGAGGTGGCGGGGGTAATGGAGAAGGGGGTTGAAAAATTTAATCCCATTGCTAGGCTTCGCTGGAGGGCTACGCCGAAAGCAACACATGTAGCTCCAGATTGGAGAGCAATGTTGGATGCAGCCGAGAAGGCTGGAGCTGGAACCCAAAGATACGAATTGATAAAAGTAAACTTCGGATATCCACCCAATGAATAATTAAGAGAGGAAAAATGCATTAAGAAAAGTAAAGCCACTCTAAAAATCTAATATAGTGATCTGTTAGTTCATTCTTCATGTTTTTATAGTTTTTCTAATTGTTCAACTAATTCGAGAGCCTTCTTTCCTTTCTCTGTGATCTGATAATGTATAAAACTTTGGCTCCCGATTTCCTTTATTATTACGGTTATGAAACCCCGCTTTCTTAATTCTTTAAGTCTCGTTGACCTTGTGCTTTCGTTAGGGCAATATTTTTCTAAATCTACGAACCTTAGGGGAGCCTCATTTAATGCACTAAGTATTTCTATAGTTGAAGTCTTAGCTAGTAAAATGATGTTTTTCTTCTTCAATTTTTTATAACCTACTATTTGTAATCACAAGACGAAACGCTCTAAAGAATCAATGGTTTTTACACTATTTATTAGTATGCTACATCTCCCTATAGAAAACTTTATCATTATATAGTAATCTTTAAATAGTTTAAGTTGCATCTTGTAATAGTAGAATAGAATAAGAGTTAAGATGCATTCTATTCTACTTTTATAGGTTAAAGTTTGGAGGGAAAGAAGGTAGGAGATTATCCAAATATAGAGGTCAGTGGCGGAACTGTTCCGCTAGAGATGAGTCGCTTTGTGTTTTTGCCCGCTAGAAAGCTCCGCGGCATCTTAATAAAGGTAAAGAGTAGGCGGAATGTGTTAAAGAAAAT
>CAZOWB010000111.1:0-5110 GCA_964583315.1 uncultured Candidatus Bathyarchaeia archaeon
CCGGAATAGGATCAACAGAAATGGCAGCTGTATTTATGTCTGGCAAGCTATGGTTTAAGGTTCCGGAGTCTATTAGGGTGGAAATAGAGGGGTCGCTACCGCCAATGGTTCTGCCAAAAGACATAATACTGAAGGTTATTGGAATTATTGGAGCGGACGGAGCAACGTATAAGGCTGTTGAATTCTGCGGCTCAGCAATTAGGTCGATGAGTATTGATGGACGCCTAACACTTTGTAACATGTCTGTTGAAATGGGCGCCAAAACAGGCATAATAGAACCCGACGATAAGACAAGAGATTACATGCGTAATCTAGGGATAAAGAAAAACATAAGAAGTATCGATTTGAAAAGCGATGAAGACGCTGAGTACGCTGGAAAAATAAGCATAAACGTTTCGGATCTTGAACCCCAAATCGCATGTCCACATTCAGTCGACAATGTTAAGCCAGTTAAAGAGGTCGAGGGATTAGAGGTTAATCAGATCTTTCTTGGTTCATGCACAAATGGACGCTTAGAAGATTTAAGAGTTGCAGCCAAAATACTCAAAGGGAAAAAAGTTAAGAGTAATGTTAGAATGATAGTTATTCCAGCCTCAAGAAAAATCCTTCTACAAGCACTTAAAGAGGGATTAATAAATATTTTTCTTGAGGCTGGCTGCGTCATCTGTAATCCTGGATGCGGACCGTGTGCAGGCGCCCATCAAGGCATATTAGCTCCAGGAGAAATTTGTTTATCAACATCTAACAGGAACTTTAAGGGTAGGATGGGCAGTGTAGAATCCGAGATATATTTAGCTTCGCCAGCAACAGCTGCTGTAACAGCCTTAGAGGGTAAGATAACGGATCCTAGAAGATTATTGGATTAGGTGAGGTATAAAGTCGGAGAGTGATGATTCAGTTGAATTTAAAAATTAGGGGTAGAGTCTGGAAGTTTGGCGACGATATAAATACTGACTTAATTATTGCTGGAAAATATAAGCTGAGCATAACTGATATCGGTGAGCTTTCAAAGCACGCTATGGAAGCACTGATACCGGATTTCGCCAAAAAAGTTGAGAAGGGTGATTTAATAGTTGCTGGAAGAAACTTTGGGTGTGGATCAAGCCGCGAGCAAGCGCCGCTTGTTCTAAAGCACATAGGTATAGGCGCCGTAATAGCAAGCTCATTTGCCCGCATATTCTATAGAAATGCAATAAACATTGGATTACCGGCTATCGAATGCAAAGAAACTAATAAAATAGCAGACGGAGATTTACTGGAGGTTAATCTCTCAGAGGGCCATATAAGAAACTTAACAAGAAACGAAGTTTATGAATTTAAGCCTATACCGCCGGCATTACTAGAAATTTTACTTAGTGATGGCCTAGTAAACTATGTTAAAAAACATCGTAAATTACCATGGTAGTTATTGTTTCTTCCGTTAACGCCGATACTTTAGAACCAAGTAACTCTCAAGCACACTTCGTCTATTTGTCTCGTCAACTATTTTTTAGGTTTGTATATTTCCTCATCCGGCCTTGGCAATCTTTCTTCAACTGGCGGTAGAGGAGGCCCACCTCTTTTAGGTTCCGTTAGATAATAATAGGCTGTACTTGAAATGTCTAGACTTAAGCTGTTAGCATGTCCATGCTCAATAGTCACTCTTATGCTTTTATAGAACCTTATTGGATCCTCAATATAATAGCGGTAGACGGTCTGTTTACCTCTCCAAGGCCAGCTTTTAGTTCCACTATATAAGATTACTCCATGGTATGGAGCATTATATTCTTGTCTTGGACAATAGGCGCAATTAAACCAATCTTCCGTTCCAGTTCCATGTATGGATGGAGGCCATTTCTCCCCGTCGATAAAGATCATGTCGTCGCCTTCACCGTACCAGTCATCCGGATTCCTGTGGAAGCAATCTATGTCTAAATGCGCACCACAGTAGATTCCATTTCCTTCAGCCTCAAGAATCACATAATTATCCTTCCCATCCACGTTGTACCATCTAGGATCACGCATCATTGATTGGAGGCTTAGCTTATCTTTATATGCCCAACCATCGGTGTCCGCCTCACGTCTCCACTGCGCATGGAAGTAAGCTAAATCCTCAACAGCCTTAACAGAATTATAGAGTTCATAATCAATGTAAAAGTAATGCCAATATTCCTTTTCGCCCTGATTCTCAACCTCTATAATAGCTCTTTTTCTGAAGGGCATAGGCCACCATGAATTAAATCCCTTTCCATTCTGAGGGCTCATCTGAAGCGGTAATGAAACAAAGTTTTTCCGTATGCCATGTCCCATGCCAAAGAAATCCCCTATTGGGCATTCAACGCTGGGTTCTGAACAATCATCCCAATAAAATCTTAGAATTATCCTCCGCAAATAATCTTCCTGTGGAACCCCAAGAGTCATCCATATATGCTTTATACAAGCTGGTCCTTCAATATTCGCTATCACTTTTTTCTCTCCACTTTTAATTAGCCAAGCATCACGGTTCCCGCCGTTTTTATCATAACTCGAAATTCTACGGCTAATATAGTCTCTTAAACGTGGAAGAGAAGCTAGACTTGAAAAGCCAATCACTTTTTTCTTTCCTCCTCTTGATTAGATGATTTTAGGAATTGCAACCAATGACAATCGTCAAACATTTTCAATAGGGATTGTTAGCAAATCAAACTATTATTCGTTTTTATTTTTTTCATGCAGGAGGGCTATTATCTTCACAACTTTCTCCGGCGAGATTCTTTCCGTGTTTATAGCTATATCAAAGGGCGGAAGCTTCGATATATCGGCGTTGAATAGCTGCCGCGTCAACTTAGCAACCTTACGATCCTTTTCCTCAACCTTCTTAAAAGCTACAAAATCTGGTCCGCCGTGTTTTTTGATTTCCCTTTGAACTCTCTCTTCCTTTGAGGCAACAAGTAGAATTATTAAGCCTTTATCCCCGTCTTTAGCGGCGAATATTGCTGGTTCACCCTCAATGACCACAGCTTTATTTTTCTTCATCGCTAAGACGGCATTTAATTTCTCCTTAATCTTTTTCTCATTTCCATTACTGCTAAAGAATGGTATCGAAATTGAGGGAACTTTTTGTTTTTCTCCATTAAATACGCTTTCATCAATAATCTCAAGGGATAACTCTCTCTGAACTAGCTGTGCAATTGATGTTTTACCTGAACTTGGTAAACCATAAAGGATTATGTGTGGACCAGTTGGATGGCGGTGGCCACGGGCAATTAACGTCTCCGGTATCTTATATATTAAGATCGGAAGCCTAACGAATCCATCAACGAAAAGAGCCATGATGAATGGTAATCTAGGGTCGATTTTCCAGAGAAAACCGCCAACTAATGCCGCTGGAATAGCCATACTTCTCCATAGAAAATCTCTGGTCGCCTCCCATCCGCTCTGCAGCTCTTCAGGAATTACTTCCGTTGATGCAGCTGTCCATGAAGGACCTGAGGAGCTGCCTATTGCCCTAAAGATCCATGCAATAAGAGGAATAAGTGGTGTTAGAGTCTGATCTCTAAATGTTCCACCGATTAGTAATATAATTATGCAGAGATGTAAAAATGGACGGGCGAATAAAATCGCTTTTTTCCTACCTTTTTTATCAGATATTTCAGCTAAAGGAAGCATAAATAAGGCTGCTGTTAAGTTATAAACGGATGGTAGAAAACCTAAAATAGTTATCGGTGAACTGCATACCTCAGCGGCGTAGAGTATCCAGAAGGGCGCAATGGCTTCCCAAGCCCATGGTCCGGTTAAAGCCAGAAGAAGCCATGATGCGGCCTTTCTTTCCTTTGAAATCCGATAAATTTTGCTCATTTGTCCAAAAACGTCTTTTATTGTGCGGATTAGATTTTTAGATTCTCTCTCGGTTGGTTGAAGTTTGTCTTCAAGTTTTCTGTAAGTGTAAGCTAAAACTATTATTGTAAGGAAGAATTGAATTAGGAATATGTTTCTGATCCAATTTAGGTTTCCGTTACCTAACGTTTGGATTAATGTTGCACCTATCGGCGGAACAACAACGTTTGCCATGCTATTAATAGTATTCATCAGGGCTATTGTTCTGCTTCTGGTCTTCCGTTCAGAATAAGAGAATAGAAACGCTATATATGCTGGTGTAGTGAGCGCCGTGCCAACAGCCCCGAGAACATAAGCTATTATTATCATACGCCAGTCTGGAGCAAATGCATATATTAGGGGGTTTGGTAGCGTTAGAGCCATACCTGAAATCAGCATTCTCTTGCGGCTATATTGATCAGATATCCATCCGCCTACTAATATGAAGACGAGAAAAACAGCTGACCATATAGATGTAAGCATGCTTAGGATTATAGCGTCTGCTCCAAGAATCTCTTTAATGAATAAGATGTTGAGGCCTCCACTTAAGCCAGCGATCGCTGTTAAAATGAAATTCCTAATCATCAATACTCTAATGTTTCCTTTAATTGTAGATCTAGCTGCTAAGGCGATGTTTACCAGTTTTCTTACCACCATGATTAAATTAGGTGAAGAAACAAACTGCCTAATAAACTTCTCCCTGAAAAACTTAGGGAAGTATATGCCAAAATATTATCCATTGATTTAGTTTTGGGGATAAAATTAAAAGATAATGTAGTAATTAGCGTTTTAAAGTTAATGTTTCATTCATTATTTCATAAATTCATTTGTTATCAATTGGAATTGATTGAAAAATTCCCCCTCCAATAGAGAATGTAAAAATGCAGTAATTATAGCTAATATACTGATCAAAATAAATGGGAATGGGAGCTCCATTAATTCTGATAGCAATACTCATGGCCCAAGCAAGAAACCTTATGGCGAGAAAGATCAGTAAATCTACAGCAAAAGCAAAATCACCAATACTAGTACATCTCACAAAATTATTCTTGGGATATCAGCATCATAATGAAATAATTGTAATATTTTTATTGAGAAAAAGGAAGCGTGGTATTAACTATTTTTTCGAGAAACGAAATAAAAAATAAAAATTTCCTACTTTTAAAAATTTTTAAAAGTAGGTGGTGGATGATTTAGATGCCTAAAAGAGAGCTTTCGGTCGAAGAGAATAGTGAATACGCCCCGATTGAGCTGCCCCGTTTTATATTGTCGCTGG
>CAZOWB010000112.1:0-5038 GCA_964583315.1 uncultured Candidatus Bathyarchaeia archaeon
AACTTTCCCACTAATATGAAAATAATCAGCACAAATATTTATTCTTAAATTGAGGTTTTAATTATTACCTTTTTCTTTTGAGAAACCACCTAAGTAGGGTCTTCTTAAACTTCCTCTTTTTGAGCCACTTAAAGGACAAGAAACTTTGATATCAAAGTAAAAAAATTATAGTAGAGTAAACGCAATTTTCTTAGTTAGTATTTCTATCCACCAGCTAATATGAAGATTTTTATTTTTCCATTTCCTTATTGTATTGAGGTGAAGAAGTAAATGATAACTAGGAAGCAATATGAGGAGGCTCAGAGAAAAGCAGCAGAGTTTCTAGATAGGGTGGGTATAGTCCTAACTCCCGAAGAAAAGAAGAGAATAGAAGAAGTCGATTTCGGTTTAGGAGATTTATATAACATTGGACTTCAAATATTCGTTTACGTCAATAATGAACGATACTGTGCAAAGGAGCTGATCTTATTCCCTCGTCAAACATGTCCAGAGCATCTTCACCCTGATATTAACGGTAAACCAGGTAAGCAAGAAACTTTTCGTTGTAGATGGGGAACCGTTTATCTATATGTTCCGGGGGAGGAAACGCCTAATCCTCACGCACGTATACCTAAAGGTAGAGAAAAATATTTCACAGTTAAGCATGAAATTGTTTTGAAGCCAGGAGATCAGTATACGCTACCGCCGAAAACCAAACATTGGTTCCAAGCTGGTGATGAAGGCGCCATAGTTTCGGAGTTCTCAAGCATGAGCATAGATGAAAAGGATGTCTTCACCGACCCAGAAATTCAAAGGATAACCAAAATAATTGATGAATAAATCTTGAAGAGATGCGATATTTAAGTCCTCATCATATGCCATTTATGGGCAGCTTCTTTGCACTTTAAGGGAAGCGATATTGTAACCTTTATTTTTTAACCTTTAGCTCAGAGAACCTTCTGTCTAAAAGATATTCTCGTTAATTTGTTTTTAAAAAGCTTCCAAAATTCTTGAAATCAAAGGGCTATATACTCTAATCTTCTCTTTAGGGAGACAGCTAATTCACTCCGAATCAAAATGAGCGAATCATCAAAAATTAGTAAAATTGGAAAGTTCCTATGATATCAAGAAGATTATGGAAGAAAGTCGGGAGGATAAATGGCGCCCTGGCCGGGATTTGAACCCGGGTCGGGCGGGCGACAGCCGCCTATACTAGACCGGGCTATACTACCAGGGCTTAGTATCAAGAGTAATAGGTTAAAGTTTTTATACTTAAGCGTTACGTCGTATTTTGTTAATTTAGTTCTGAAAATATATGGTTTTTGGCGTTGTAAGCTCATCTCGTTTATTTGGAGGTTATCGATAAAGATAAATTTGGTGAAGGTTGATTATTCTATGGACATATTTACATTTTGGGGGGAACCAAAATGGCGGGTATAGTGGTTAAGTGGCTCGGGCATGCTAGCTTTCAGATTACAACTGCTGATGGAAAAAATATTTACGTAGATCCATATGAGGGAGAATATGCTGATAAAGCGGATGTAATTTTAGTGACTCATTCACATTTCGATCATTGCGATACATCAAAAATCAGAAGAATACGGAAGGACAACACGGTGATCATTGCTCCTGAAGATTGTGCGTCAAAAATAGGCGGTGATGTAAAGATTCTTAAACCAGGAGAGAAGGTAACCGTTAACAACATAATGATCGAGGCTGTTCACGCATACAATGTTAGGCGGTTTAGATCTCCTGGAAATCCATTCCATCCAAAAGGCTTCGGTCTGGGATATTTGATAACTATAGGCGACAAGATAATCTATCACGCAGGCGATACAGATTTCATTCCTGAAATGAAGAAGCTTAAAGACAGGGGAATCTCTTTAGCCTTGCTTCCAAGTGGCGGAACATACACTATGGATAATCCGGAGGCAGCTGAGGCAGCTATAGCCATAAACCCAGAGGCAGTTATACCAATGCATAGATGGGACACTGATCCAGAAGAGTTTAGGAGGAGAGTTGAAGTCTCCTCAAAAATTAAGGTTGTTCTACTTAAGCCTGGAGAGAAATACAAACTTTAAAATTAGAAGTAAGATCCATAAAACTTCAGTTATTTTCTTCTACCTCCGCGGAGTTACTGGGTAGTATCAAATTGGAGATGTTAAGTGGTTGACAGAAATAAAATTTTATAGTGAGAAAACTGGAAAATTTTATAGGCTTGTTAGGACAAGCACTTGGCCATATCTTGAAATATCCGGCATACGGATGCATAGAGCTGATACAGTGGATCCAAAAACAGACGCTAACTTAAAAATTAAAGCCCTTGGCAGAATTTATGGTGTAATTCTAGATTGTTGTACTGGTTTAGGTTATACAGCTATTCTAGCGGCTAAAGTGAAAAATGTTAGGCAAGTTATAACTATTGAGAGGGACGAGAACGTTATTTTCATTGCTAAGCAAAATCCTTTCTCAAGACCATTATTTGAAAATAGAAAAATCAAACTTATAATTGGAGATGCGTTTCAGGAAATACAAAAATTCAGCGATAAGAAATTCAATTTCATAATTCATGACCCACCTAGAATAAGCATTGCCCCCGAATTATATTCCTTGGAATTTTACAGACAATTATTCAGAGTTCTTAAAGACAATGGAAGAATTTTACATTATGTTGGCAGACCCGGTTTAAGACAAGGAAAAAGATACGTTAAGGGAATAGTTAAGCGCTTGAGGCTCGCCGGTTTCTCGAGAATTAGGAAGGCTGATTATGCACTAAGCCTAATAATTGAGAAATAGGGGAGATAAGTTAATCTTTAACTAAAACCATAAGGATATTTAACGTGAACCGTTATGAACATATTTGTTCTCGGCCCCGCTGGTTCCGGGAAGAGCCTGCTCGTTAAAAACTTCTCCGAATATTTAGTTAGCGAAGGCTATGAAGTTAAACTTGTAAACTTGGATCCGGGAGTTTTAGATCCAGGTTATAAAACAAATTTCGATGTTAGATCAAAATTCACGGTTGAAAGTATTATGCGCGATAAAAATTTAGGTCCAAACGGAGCTATTCTGGAGGCTATGGATAGACTTGCCAAGATAAATTTACCAAAATTTAAGGATTCAGACTACACCATATTTGATACGCCTGGTCAGCTGGAGCCATTTCTCTTTAGAGACGCTGGAAGAAAGATAATCAGTAAATTTGAGGATAGATGTTGCCTATTTCTAGGCGATCTCCCAGCCATAAAAGAGAATCTTTTAGGCTTTTATCTATATGCTTTAACAGCTTACTATACACTTGAGACTGAGACAATCGCTGTTTTAAACAAGGTGGATCTTCTAAGTCGAAAAGAAACAGAAAAGATTAAAAAACTAATCGCGGATCCAAACAACTTACTAATTAAGAAACCGTCCTCTCTTAGAGAAGAGATGGATATGGAGCTCCTAAAAACTTTGAAAGCTTTCTTTCCACCTAAAAGGATGCCGCTCATATCTGCTAAGACAAAAACGGGATTTGAGGATCTCCTTACATTACTTTATGAAATTAAATGCACATGTGGAGATCTAATGTAATGTGGACGTATTAAAGATTGAATGAAAAATTCTAAATATTCTTTAATTTTTAAAATACTTTAGGGATTGCATTGGATAAGTTAGGTGTAGGTTTTATAGGCTCCGGCTTCGTTGCTAGGTTCCATGCATTATCATGGACTGGTGTAAGAAATGCTGAGATAACCGCCATATATAACGTTAGAGAAGAGAGCGCATATAGACTCTCAAGGCTAATTGAGTCTCTAGGCGTTGGTAAACCAAAAGTTTACACCGATTTAAGAGAGATGCTTTCTGATTCCTCAGTTAATGCAGTATGGATATTGAATCCGAATTTCGTAAGAGTTGATATGATGAAAATCATAGCCGAAGAAGCGCAACAGGGCAAAACTAATCTTGTAGGCGTATGCTGCGAAAAACCCCTCGCAAGAACAGTTGACGAGGCCGAAGAAATGGTCAAACTCGCCGAGAAGGCTGGTCTTTTGCATGGTTACTTAGAGAATCAAGTGTTTGCGCCCTCCGTTACTAGAGCAAAGGAGGCGGTATGGAGGTATGGTGCTAAGTATGCTGGGAGACCATATTTAGCTAGAGCAGCTGAAGAACATGGTGGTCCCCACTCACCTTGGTTCTGGAATCCACGTCTCTCTGGGGGAGGCGTACTGCTAGATATGACATGTCATAGTCTGGAAGCTGATCGATATCTACTAATTGATCCAGAGAAGCCTAAGGATTCATTAAAACCTCTAGCAGTTCAATCGGTAATAGCCTCACTTAAGTGGACTAAAGAGCCATATCTATCTAAACTTAAAAAAAGCTTTGGTGTGGATTACGAGAAAACGCCAGCTGAGGATTATGCCTTAACGCTCGTGATTTACGAGGATGAAGATGGCAATCTGGTTCTCTCCGAAGCCAGAACATCATGGAGCTTCATTGGCCCAGGATTAAGGTTAACCTTCGAGGTTTTAGGTCCAGAATACTCTGTGACCATAAATAGTTTACAGCAGGAGCTAAATGTTTTCTTTAGCAGAAACGTTAAGATACCGCCAACAGAAGAGTTTGTGGAGAAGCAAGCAGCTGAAACGGGACTAATGCCAATGATATCAAATGAAGCCATAACCTACGGTTATCAGGATGAAAATCGGTATATGGTTGAATGCTTCTTAAAGGGCAAACAACCAGAAGAGAACTGGAGAGATGGTTTACTAGTGACGCAATTAATGATGGCGGCATATCTATCAGCTGAAAAGGGAAAGAGAATAAAGTTTGATCCTGAAGCCTTAAGAGGGTATAAACCGAAAGTTCACTTGTGCGATTGGAGACCAAAATCCATCATAGAGATCGAGTAAAAATTTAAATATCTCTCTTTTTCTCTTTTATTTCGCTTTTGTGTGCATCAATAATTTTGAGTCCTTTTCCTTTAACTAAGTTCCGGATGCTATAGGCAAAGTATTAATTATGGTTAAAGCGAGAATTGAAGATGCTGAATTTATCCATTCCTTTCGCCTAGAGATGT
>CAZOWB010000113.1:0-4960 GCA_964583315.1 uncultured Candidatus Bathyarchaeia archaeon
CCTGAAAGCTCTTTATGTGCCCGCCTAGAACGAAGGGTAATCCGCAGCGGGAGTAACCAGCGTAGCGCTCATTGGTCAGCATAGTTATTTCGGCTTCTCTATCGATGAGCCTCGCAGCGGCTGCGGCATCACAGCCAGCGGCATGAGCCCCTATAATCAATATTTTTTTAGGCATTTTTCATCTATTCCTTAGCGACTTCTCTATACCATTCTACCGCCTGCTCAAAATTCATTAGAGTCTTGAGTTCCTCCTCAAGGTTGCTCGGTTCAATCACTATGAGCCAGCCTTCGCCATAGGGATCCTCATTGATTACTTCCGGACTCTCAGTCACCTTCTCATTAACCTCTACAACTTTGCCTGTGAGAGGCGATATTAGATCTGATACTGATTTAACCGATTCAAGGGTGCCGAACGCCTCATCCTTGCTAACTTCGTCTCCCACGCTGGGTAGCTCAGCAAACACTATTTCACGCATTTGCTTCTGAGCATAATCGGTTATGCCCACCCTAGCTTTGCCATCCTCTATTTTAATCCACATCCAATCCTTTGAGTAATATAATCCTTCAAGAACTTTGTATCCCTCGACCTCAACCAATATATCTCACCTCAAAACGAATATTTACATTAAAACACCTATTAATTTAAAGTTAACGTTTTCCCTTAACTGGAGAATAAATAATGCCTGCAAGAGCGTGGGTAAAGATGGCTAAAAAAGTTTTCATTTCAGGTCCAATTCAGGGCATGGAGGAAAAACAGGCATATAGAAACAAAATTAGCGCCTTGCTAACCAAGTATGGTTACGAACCCGTAGATCCTTGGCGGCGCGAGAAAATTCTTTATCGTGGATCCCCTGAAGGCTGGTGGACCCATGTTCCATCGAGAGATTTTATTAGGAGGGATCTTGAAGACATTGAGAGATGCGATGCTCTCGTTGCTTATCTTCCCAAGCTTTCAGCTGGAACCTGCATGGAGCTATTCTATGCTAAGCTTAAAGGTAAGAAAACCATAACCATTTGTAAGCTTAAGAATCCGAGCCCATGGATTATAGAGTACTCGGATATAATCGTTAGGAGCTTCAGGGAGCTTGAAGAAACGCTGAGGAGGGGGATTTGAGGGGTCTATTGGCCGGCTTGACGTTTTCTTTTCTCTAGGAAATCTGATATTGAAGAGGCCTTTACGATGCTTTTAACGACAATCATCTTTCCACGTAATAAATCAAATAGTCTTCTGATCTCCTTTTCATTTAGGTTTGCTATGTTTATAAAGATCATTGATGAAAAGTACTGTGCAAAGAGATAGGGATCTTTACGTATAACAAGTGGGCTCTGCTCGGCTACAATCCTGAAGGTTCCAACATCATCAACTTCAATAAACTCCTGAACCATGATCTCACCTATAAAACTACAAAACCTTAAAACTTTAATGTTTTACTAAGCGGGAGATCTCCCTGTTTTATTATGCTTTTTGCTCCCTTAATTCCTTTAAGTAATCATTTAGTATCGTCTTCATCATCTCAAACTCATCCGAAGACTTAACGGTTTCCCCCTCCTTAATAACTCTCTTTATCTCCTCTGGGTCGGCGTATGGTAATCCCCCAATCCATTTAATATTTATCTTGTCGGCGGAAACCACGGGCACATAATATTTCTCGAATATTTCGAGAGCCTGATGCGACATTACACCCTTAATAATGATTGCGCTAACTCCCCTTTTGGCAAGGTTCTCAGCTGTTGTAGATCCGCCGCCGCTTGGATCCAAAATAAAAACTAAATCTCCAACCCTAATATCATATAGTTTAAACGCCTTTTTTAACCCCTCTTTAGTGAAGGATTCAATCGGCTTCAGTAAGGTTAATCCCTCTATAGTCTCCATTTCCCTCAACCTTTGAGCCTGATCAAACATTTTCTTATAGGCTTCAATCTGAGCCTTTTGCTCCAAAATCTTATTTTTCAGCCTTCTTATCTCATCAATCAGCCTCCGGTATTCTCTCTCACGCCTTATCTGGAGAAGCTGTTCACTACGCGCATTCTCTAAGGCTTCCTTTAACTTCTCGATTTCAGCTTTTAGGGCTTTTATCTCTAGTCGCAACTCTTTATTTGTCGCCTTTAAACGCTTAATTCTCTCTTTTTCGAGTATAAGCCTCTCATTCAGCTCTCTAATGAGTTCTTTCATCCTATCCTCTCGCGATGTAGTTCTTTTTATAATGATCTTCGCTTTAGCGGCGCTTGGCTCACGAAGAGTTTTTATTGCCCTAGCTATACTGTAACCGCGAACAACCAAGTTTTTAACGTCATCTGGAAATAAGCTGCTACCAATCTCCCTTAATTTAGCGTCAACCTGCTCAAACTTGTTCTTATAATGCTGATAAGCTTTGATGGCGGCTGCTAATGCATCAATCTCATGCACATTTTCAACCTTAATATTATAACGCTCTATATATGCTCGGGCTAATCTATGCTTTTCATCGGCGCTCATAGATATTACTGGCTCAAAAAGTATGGCGTTGAGCTTCTTTGAAAGCTTCTCAAGGAGGCTTGATGCTGGTGAAACATCACTGGATATTATTGAGGGTTCACCTAAACCGCTAATCCTCTCTATGATCTTATCTAGAGACCAAGCCCTGCGGCTTTCCACTAGAACAGGCTTTCCATCAAATGTTAAGGCGGCTAAGCCGCAATTAAGCCCTGGGTCAACACCCACAATAAGTCTTCTTACACCATGATCCCTAGACATACACCTATTTTTAAGTTAATAGTTGCTCTTAAATTATTATCATCTTTCCTTAATTTTCCCCGGAAAATCAAGTTTTCAATTCACAATTCTAAAAGGCTGTTGTAACGTAATTTAAAGCCTCCTGTAAGTCTCTGATTACCCTAAATTTTCTTCTAAAGAAGTTCAGAATGTTCCAGACATCCCTCTTTAAGAGAAAATCAGCGTTCGGATGATCTATTCTGACGAATTGAGGCCAATCTATTATCAGGACGTGGCAATCTAAAGTTAAAACAACATTGAATTCGCTTAGATCTCCATGTATAACTCCGGCTTTAACGTAGGCTTTCTTCACATTCTCCAGAATCTCATTTAATGTCTCCTCTGGATTAGGTATTTCCGTGAAGCGAAATAGGCATTCGCCTTCTATCATACCCATAACAACCACATGCCTATTATGAGCAATCGGCCTAGGAACGGAAACACCGCATGGATAAACGAGCTTGAGCGCCTCAATCTCCCTCTCAGCGGCTAAGCGTGATTGATAAAGCCAGGAGGCATGCCTTCTATCGAGCAGATAGCCTCTGAGCCTTCTCGTTTGACGAAAACTCACCCTACCCAAACGGTGAAACTTTACAGCCACCCTCTCACCATTCGGAGTTAAAGCGTCATACACGTCGGATTCTTTCCCTACACCTAACGGTTTACCTAGAGACTCTAGGATCCCAGCCTTAACTAAAGCATTTAAGGCTAGACAATCATAACCAGCCGTGCTTAGCATGTAGCCAACATACGGGCCTACTCGGCGATAGATCAGGCCCAAACTATTCAATCTGTTAAGCCTATACCTAACTTCTTTTTCGGCCAAGCCGCTTATCTTCAAGATATCCCTTTCCGGAACAAATCTGTGGCGGCTTAAATCGATCTCTATGGTTGCCAGTACCTTTATGTCCTCAGGTTCAAGCTGGCGGAAAACTTTCACCGCAATATCGATTGAAGACATACGCTAAAAAGGAATATAAAGCTAAACCATTTAAACTTTTGATTCCATTAAACATTAGAATAAAAAGGTAAAATTCAAAGGATCTACAATCTTCGTGGTGTTAAAGTTTGGGAATATCCTTAACCCCAAATGAAAAGTTCTTTACGATCCAAAAAGGCAGAGTTCCCAAAGTGAATATTGAGAGCTGGCGCCTAACAGTTAATGGTCAAGTTAAGAAGCCGCTAGCCCTATCATACTATGAGCTAACTGCCATGCCTCAAACTAGGCTTACAGAAATTCTTGAATGCTACGATAACACGCCGGGGGGCAAACTAATTGGAGTTGCTGAATGGGAAGGAGTTCTCGTCAGTAAACTCCTAGAAATGGCTGGGGTCAAAACTAACGCTTCATTCCTGATCTTCCATTCCTTAGATGGGTACTCCACGAACCACAGCCTAGACTACGTGAAGAAAGCATGCGTTCTATTAGCGCTGAAAATGAACGGTGAAACTTTACCAGTAGAGCATGGATACCCGATAAGACTTGTTGCGCCCGGAATGTATGGCTACAAGTGGGCTAAGTGGATTCATAGAATAGAGGTTACAGAAAAAAGGGAGCTCGGATACTGGGAGAAGAAAGGATATGTTTCAGAGGCTTACAGGGGTCTTCCCGCACGCTGAAAATGCCTGCCTCTAAAATCTAAAATTGCGGTAGAAACCATAAAAATTTTAAAAATTTTTAACTCATTAAAAGAGCCATTGAAAGACAAATGAAAGCATATAAAATGAAAGGGGAATTAGTTTATGGGTTATGAAAGAGCTCTCTCCGCATTATACTTGGAAGAAAGCGGGAGGGTTGCTCAAATAGAGTTTCTAGGTCACACCGAGTTCATAGCTAAGGTTTCAGGGTTGAATCCTGTTGAGCAACCTGAGGAAGCTCTCAGTAAAACCCTTGCTAAACTAGACACCGACATGATATGGTTTACATATACTCCCCTAGAGAATTTTATTAGGGAAAAATATGAGGGTGTCGAGGTGAGAAAGGACTCGTGGTCGCAAGCCTATCCGACGGAATGGAGAAAAATATCCAAAATCAAGTCTGTTGAAGAGGTTTTAGATTTCGACCCATTTAGCGAGTGGAATATACCCTGCCTAGAGGATCTCAGGGAGGATCTCGAGAGCGCCCATAGTAGAACCCAAGCAATCTACAAGAATCAGCTGGTTCCAGGAGGCACCTACCACACTTGCCTGATGTGGCTTATTAAAATG
>CAZOWB010000114.1:0-4829 GCA_964583315.1 uncultured Candidatus Bathyarchaeia archaeon
CCGCTTCTCATCTGTGAAAGAGCGAACTTTAATATTCCCTTATCTACTTGTTGTAGTTCACCAAGTCTTAACTGCACGTTTTTAACTTCTTTTAAGCCTTCTTTCTCCGCTATTTGGGAAACCGTCGAGATTATGGCTTCGGCTAAGGCCCATTCATGCATAGGAAAGTTTAGATTTAACAATGATATTTAAGAATAGCTATGAGACATAAAGACGATTATATTCGCTCCTAGCGGTGTGGAGATTCCATGGGGAGAGAAAAAGAATATGTAACCATGTTGCATGGAGCTGGCGGCTCCGTTATGCATGACTTCATTAAGAGACATATTTTAGGATCGTTTATTGATTTAGATAAAGGAAATTTTGATGTCCCGCTTAAGGCATTAGACGACGCGGCAGCTTTCGGCAACATAGTTCTAAAAAGCGACTCACACGTTGTTAAACCAATATTTTTCCCAGGAGGAGATATAGGACGTTTAGCAGTCTCAGGAACAGTAAACGACATAGCTGTTATGGGGGCTAAGCCTCTAGCCCTTACATGCGGACTAATTTTAGAAGAAGGTTTGCCGATGCCGGATTTAGAACGTATTCTTAATAGTATTCGAGAAACATGTCTTGAGGCTAAAGTTGCAATAGTCACTGGCGACACAAAGGTTGTTGAGAAGGGAAGTTTAGGCGGATGTATAATAAATACTTCTGGAATAGGTATAAGAACTGAAGAATTAGAAAGAAATCTTAGCATCGTGAAAAAATATAGAGCGGATTTCAGTAGTAGGTGGCTCTTAGATTCAAATCTTAGGGTTGGCGATAAAATAATAGTGTCTGGAACAATAGGCGATCACGGATTAGCGGTTTTATCAGCTCAAGAAGGACTGGATTTCGGTAGCGAAATTAGATCAGACGTTCAACCTTTAAATCACGTTATTCAACGTCTTCTAGGGGAGGTCGGAGGCATAGTAGCTATGAAGGATCCAACTAGAGGCGGATTAGCTGACGCTCTAAACGAGTATAGCGAAAAATCCGGCGTTGGCATACTGATTTATGAAAATAGAATCCCAATTAAAGAATCCGTTAGGACTGCATGTGAGATACTTGGCTTAGACCCTCTAGAAATAGGGAATGAAGGGAAGGTTGTTATTGGCGCGGTAAAGGAGAAGGCTGATGAAGTTCTGGATTTTCTTAGAGGAACAAAAGAGGGGAAAGACGCTGAGATAGTGGGGGAGGTTGTAAATGATTTTGTGGGTGTTGCAATACAAACAATTATTGGCGGTAGGAGGGTTGTTGCTAGACCACTGGGCGATCCAATTCCGAGAATATGCTAAGCAGATGCTATTCATACCATGCTTTTCTTATGGTTTTCGGTCTTAGATCAGTTATTTCGCTCAGCGCCTCCAAAAGTATCTGCGTTTTAGCCATTTTAGGTTCAGGGAGCATTTTGCCATAATTATCGTATCCAACATAAACGATCTTCGGCTCTATTTCATATATCCAATCAATAAACTCTTCATCAAAATCTAATATGGGCTCGATTACGATAGCCTTATTTTCCCAGTTAAGCCTAATCATGGCTTCGTATCTTTTCCTTGGAGGCGGCGCTCTACTCAACTTATAATCCCTATTAGTCTCAAGAGTTACACCAAGCACAACATTGTCGCTAAATTCTCCCTCAAACTCAAGATATCTTTTGGGATTCTTAGTTAGAAAGAAGAACTTGGATCCAATCCTAGACCTAACAACTTTTAAAACTCTTTCAATCCACTCCCTAGGGACCCAATCACCCCACATATCACCCATATCTGAGACAAAAACGAAACTTCCCTTTGGAAACTTCTGTCTAAGCCTCCATTCAGCGAGGGCAGGTTCAAAACCATGAGTCTTATAGGGTTTAACGCCCATGGCTGCAAGTCTTCTGGCATAGTTTCTGGCCCAGCAATAAGTACATTTATGCAGACAACCAGTTATTGGATTCCATGAGTGGGTTATCTCGCCAAATTCTCTGCGGAGTTTTCTGTTCATTTTCCCCTTCCTTAATTTCTTGAGCAGGGAAATATCCTCTTCATGATTCTTTAGTTTATTGGATTTGGATTTACATGCGGTAGGCGCCAGGTTTGAGGGTAGAAGCCCATATTCGGCAGGTTCCTTCTATACCAACCATGCATGAGCCTATAGGCTTTTGTGGCGTGCATGTCTTCATGAATAGGGGACATTCGACTGGTTTTATCTTCCCAATTATAACTAGGTGACATTGACATCCAGGCGGGATATCTCTGCCACGTGTAATTTTAATGTTGAATTTTTCATGTGCATCATACTCTAGAAATTCGTAACGGAGGCTCAGCGCTGAATTCGGTATTCTGCCAAGTCCACGCCAAAGCCCACTAACAACCTTGAAGGCTCTATTCATCTGCTCTTTAGCTTTAGGGTTTCCCTCCCACGTTACAGCGCGTCTGTACTCGTTCTCCAGGATTGAGATCCTATTTTTGATCTGCCTAAGAACCATGTATATGGCGATTAGAACGTCTAATGGTTCAAAACCGGCTACAACCGTTGGCATTCGATAAGCCTTAGGAAAAATTTCGTAGGGTTCTAAACCTATGATTGTACTTACATGCCCAGGAGCGATGAAAGCATCGATCTGTAAATCACCTATGCCAAGCATTAGCTCCATTGCCGGGGGAATAAGCCGATGTGATATTAAGAAACTGAGGTTTTTGGGCGGTTTCTTTAAAATCTCTACAGCGGTTGAGGGGGCAGTGGTCTCGAAACCTATTGCGAAGAAAACAAATTCTTTGCGGGGTTCTTTTTTAGCCATTTTAACAGCGTCCATGATGCTGTAAACGACGCGTACATCAGCGCCTCTAGCCTTGGCATCTAAAAGTGACATTTTAGATCCTGGAACACGTATAACATCGCCGAAGCATGTGATCGAGACTCCTTTAAGCGCCAGCTCTATTGCTTCATCAACCTCAGCCGCCGGCACAATACAAACCGGACAGCCTGGCCCCGCTATAACCTCAACATTTTCGGGCAATATGCTTCTTATGCCATAATGTGAAATCGTCCATTCGTGGGTTCCGCATACGTGGCAGATCTTCACGTTATCCTTTTTGGGTGCAATCTCATGAATTCTTTCAATAATTTTCCTAGCAAACTGAGGATCTCTGAAGGTTTTTCCCCAAAACATGGCGCATCAGCATCTTTTACGCTATTTCTTAACTTCGGCTTCAAGTATTTCTTTCCATAATGCTAGGGTTTCCTCGGCTTCTCTTTCATCTATGACTTGAATTGCATATCCGGCGTGCACGAGAACATAATCGCCAATCTTAACATTTACAAGTGTCACATTAATTTCCCTAGTGACACCGCCAAAATCAACCTTAGCTAAATCACCATTTATCTCTAAGATTTTAGCTGGGACTGCTAGACACATCACTAATCTACTTTTTAAGTGCATTCACTCTCATAAATTCCTTATGGTTTCCTCTTCTAACTATATTAGACTAGCCATAAAGGCTTGACCAAAAGACAAGCCGCCATCGCCAGGTGGCACAACTTCATGTACAAGAAAGTTTAAGCCGTTAGATTCAATTATCTCACGCATCTTTTGCGCAATTATTTGATTACATGCAACTCCGCCAGTAAAGCCTATAACTTTAACATCGTTTTCTCGGGCTTTTTCTATGGCTAATTGCGCTAATCCCCTAGCTAAATATACATGAGCTGAAAAAGCTAAATCGCGTTTCGGAAGCCTACATCTTTCTTCAAAGATTAGAGTTACTAAACTTGTGGTGTTGAGAGTATCACCCTTTATTATCGGCTCGACTTCTAACACATCTCGACCGCCAATTGCAGCCGACTCAAGCTTCATCGCTGGTTCACCCTCATAGGTTCTCTCATAACATATACCTAGTATTGCTGAGACAGCATCCAAAATCCTCCCGCAGCTAGTTGTTTTTATTTTAACGTTCCCCTTCCTGAGTTGTGAAAGAATTATTTGAGCCTCCTTTTCACCATATGGCAGATACCTGCTATTCTCCATCAACCAATCATCTACTTCTGCATGTCCATATAATATTCCAGCAGCCATTCTGAGTGGATATCGGGTGGCCGCATCTCCCCCTAGCAGAGGCTGCTCTTGAAGATGCCCTAAACGCTTGAATTCTAAAGGATTCACTGAGCCTAAGATTATTTCTCCTCCCCAAGCTCCGCCATCTACGCCATATCCATAACCATCACAACATACTCCAACTATTTCATTTACGCCGTGTTCGGCGATTAAAGCCGCGACATGAGCATAATGATGTTGAACTTGAATCATCTTCCAACCGTTCTCTTCTGAGAGCCTTTTTGCAAGCATTGTAGTTGCGAATTTAGGATGGAGGTCGCATGCAACAGTCTCGATTCTGCTGTTGGTTAGGCGAATAAGTCTTTTTGAAGCAGATTCCAGAAACTTTAGAGTTTCAACGTTTTCTACATCACCTATATGTTGCGACATAAAAGCCTTATTACCGAGCACAAGACATGCAGTATTATTCTTTTCGCCGCCCAACCCTAAAGCGCCCCGCCTAGCTTTATGCCTTAACATTACTGGCTCAGGTGCGTAGCCTCTTGAACGTCTTATGAATACTGTTTTATCATCATGTAAGCGCATAACCGAGTCATCGCACCTATGCGCGATACGCCTATTATGAAGAAGAAAATAGTCAACCACTCTGCCTAGCTTCTTGAAGGCTTCTTTCTCATCCTTAACTATTGGCTGATTAGGTGGGTTTGCGCTTGTCATAACAAAGGCTGGATCGGATACTTTATCAAAGAGCATATAGTGCATG
>CAZOWB010000115.1:0-4711 GCA_964583315.1 uncultured Candidatus Bathyarchaeia archaeon
TCTTCGGTCTTCTCTAACGACTCCGGTTAGTTCTATTGCTGATTCTTGCGTGAGCTTCTTTGCAACCTCAAAGGTTTCATTATCCACTTTATCTCTTTTAATTGTGCATTGAATTATTCCAGTTCCATCTCTAACTATGAAGAAGTGTATTCCTCCACTTGAACGCTTATTATGAAGCCAGCCTCTAATAGTCACTTTTTCATCGACATGTTTTCCTGAAAGTATCTCTGAAACTTCAATTATCTGCGTCATAATGATCCTTCTTCACCCTTTTTAGGGATGATTCAAGAAAAATATTAGTCTACATTATAATAACGTTTTTGAGAGTTTTCCTGAATCCCCTCTTCATTTAACGGGGTTTACTTCTTTCCCTTAATTTCTCTGGTCTTATCCAAGATCATTCGCAGTATCTTTACATCGGGTAGACAGCCCTCTGGAGGCTCAACTATCTTCTTTAGCGGTAGCGGAACATGATCCATCCGGTAGGTTGTTCCTTCAGTTTCTATGCCAACAAATGTTGAGGGAATTACAATGTCAGCTATTGAAGCTGTAGGAGAAGGATGGGGATCAATAACTATTAGAGGATTTTTAACAAGATTCTCCACGCATTTCTTCGGGAAGTTTGAGACTGGATCTGAAGCCACTATGAGAGCCGAATCGACATCGCCTCTTAAAAGTACGTCAATCGCCGATGTTTCTCCAGGATTATATCTTGGATATCCGTGAGAGAAATCAACTGCATAAGGATATCCAGTTTGCCAGGTGAAAACAGTATTCGCGCCAGTGACGTTAAAGTGCCCTCTCATCGGCATTATGAGAAACTTTGTGAAACGATTTAAATCCCTTGTAAGCTTTATTGCAGCTTCAACATTTCTTGATCTGCCAACGCTCATCGTTAAACCTAGACCAAAGAATATTATGCCAAATTTTGAATTGACCATTAGATCGGCTAACTCCTCGAGGGTTTCAACAGGGACCCCCGCAACCTTATCAACATCTAATTCCTCATCACGAATTAAAGCGCGTAATGCTTGGAGGACATCATAGTCTCCTCCAGGTTCAACCCTGATAAACAGATCCGCTAAGTCAGCTGATCGGGTTCTCCGGACATCTACGACAACAAGCTTTCTCTCTTCAGGAGGAGGCAGTAAAGTTGGCCTAGCCTCTTTAATAGTTGGAAGAGCTTCGCTTCCTCTCTTAAATACTAGGTCTGCTACTCTGTAACGCTTCTTTCTAGCTGACTCAAAGATTAGCCGTGAAAGATAGCGCTTCCATATGCTCTTCTGAAATCTTCCCTCAGCAAGAGCCGTGTAGCGCTCTATATGGCGTGGATGAGAATTCCAGGGGTTGCTACCCCAGTATATGATTAGGTCGGCTCTATGGCGTATCTGACCCAACGTGCACGCGGGTAGACCTACTTCTTGCACGGCTACAATTGAGGGGCCATGACATACAGTTGAAGTATTATCTATTATTCCACCAACCTCTTCAGCTAGCTCCAGACCGACTCTTATGGCTTCACAGCTAGTTGAGCTCCAACCATAGAGAAGCGGATGGGAGGAGTTAGCGAGGATCTCCGCGCTCCGTTCTATGGCCTCTTCAAGTGAGACTTCAACAAGTTCACCGTTTTTTCTTATAAGGGGCTTAGTGTTTCTATGTTTATCATAATTCAGAAATTTTGATGCGCCAAATGCACAGGCGTTTCTGACATCAATTATCTGATTATCTTCAATTATGACTTCTATGTCATCGCAACAGCATCCGCAGACGGGGCAAACAACATTCGAAATTACATCCATACTTCTTCCTCCACTTAATTACCTCTTATATTTCTTATAGGCCTCAGCAAGTAAATTCCTTAAGCTTGAGACAGGCTCATTTGTGGGTTCAACCTTAGCTTTTAAACCTTTGAGAAGCGGCATGCCAGTTCCCTCAGTTTCAGGATTCAAAACGGCGTTTGCCCATGGTCCATACGGAATGAATATTATGCCAGGGGTTCTTATTCTTCGGGATTTTTTGGCTTTAACAATGACTGATCCTACCTCAGTTGTAATCTTGACATTATCACCATCTTTAATATTTAATCTCTTCATATCTTCCGCATTCATCTCGCAAACAGCAACATTTAACAAGTATTCCTCAGAAAATTTACCTCGCTCCTTGCCACATCCCTGATCAATTGTCCGTCCGGTAATTAAGATAAGATCCATATTTAGTCACCTTTCAATGGACAATTTTCTATTAGATATTTTTCTTGAAAAGACTTTCTCACTTAAATAATTAATTACGATTTATGGATTGAAACCTATTGAAATTTGCGGAAATATGAACAATCTTTTCGATGAGTAAACTTGTAGGTAACATTAGCTACACAAACTATCTCAGTGACTGATAAGAGACAGACTCAGATTATTTGCCATCATTGCCGAAAAATAAGAAATAGGTTTTGACGATAGAAAATTTAATTTCGGAGAATAATAAATTTAGAAAGAATGCTTAAAGCTCTTGTTGGAGTGAAAATGTATGTTTCGTTATGAAGGGGTTGAAATTGAGGATACTTTTGCTGAAATGTTCGATATGTGGGTTGGCAGGGCTTTAATAACTGCTGAGAATGAAAAGTGGGCTTTAACAGCGGCTGAGGTTGCAACAGGATTTGCATCCTCAATAATTGGCTCTCCAGCCGAGGCTGGGATTGAAGGTATTGTTCCGGCTAATGAGACGCCGGATGGACGAACTGGCGTTTTAATACAGATCTATCATCGCACTAGAAGCGAATTAAAGAGGCAAATGATAGGGCGAATAGGACAGTGCGTAATGACTTGTCCGACAACGGCTGTTTTTGACGGCTTGAGAGAGGCAACCAGAAGACTCAAGGTTGGCAGAAGCTTGCGCTTCTTTGGCGACGGCTTTCAGAAACTTGATGAAATGTATGGTCGGAAAGTTTGGCGCATACCAGTTATGGAAGGAGAATTTATTGTTGAAAATAGTTTCGGCGTTAAGAAGGGCGTGGCTGGCGGAAACTTCTTTATAATGGCGAGGGATCTTAAATCCGGGCTTTCCGCAGCTGAAGCCGCCGTTGAAGCTATACGGAAGAATGTTAGAGGCGTCATACTTCCGTTTCCAGGCGGCATATGCCGATCCGGATCTAAGGTTGGTTCATTAAAATATAAGCTTCCAGCATCAACAAATCATCTGTATTGTCCAAAATTGAGGGACATCCTACCGGACAGTCAGGTTCCTAAAGAGGTTAACACAATCTATGAGATCGTGATAAATGGGCTTAGCTTAGATAATGTTAAGATGGCTATGGCTGAAGGAATAAAGGCGGCGGTTAGGATTCCTGGAGTCGTTAGGATATCTGCTGGAAACTATGGTGGTAAAATAGGACCTATGAAAATTTACTTATATGAGATTTTAGAGGGCTAATTTCCTCTTCAATCCTTCCTTAATCTTCTTCTAACAGCCGGATTCGTATCAGCAAGCCTTTTCAATACGGATTCAAAACTCTCATCGGGTGAGAGCTCTCTTTCAATGAATAGACCAGTTCTACCAACTCTATCGCGGCGCAGTAATGCGCGGACTCTATCAAGCACTGTATCAACTGATATTCTGAGTAATTTAGCAACCCTTTCTTCTTGCCCCATTATACTACTTTCAATATGCCCTCTTTCAGTTGGTTCAATAAGCATTAACCGCTTGTCTACGCCAGGGACTCTTAAGCCCTTTTTGAGCATGGAGAGAGTCGCTTCACCACCGAAGCGATAGAATTCCCTTTCAATATTCCTCATCCTTGATAGTGGGAATGATACGCATCTCTGCTCATCAATCTCGATGTAACCCTTAATTGAGTATGAGGGAGTCGCCTGAACTAATACACGTCTACTAATTGGTAGCCCGAATCTTCTAAGGGCGTTTTCAATAGTAAATGATGGAAAAATTTGCGGAATGAAAACATCTATGTCGCTTTTAGGTGAAACATCTCCGCGGGCAATGCTTCCATGAACGATACAGAATATATGGGCGCTCTCGAGAGCCTCCATGATTTCTATTGCTTTGGCCCTTAGATCCGTCAGAAGGCTCCAATGCTCAGCGCTATAAAAAACCTCAAGTCTCTCGGCATATGTTAAAGGCTTTTTGGCCAAATCTAATCCCAGAAGATTATTTGTTATTCTTCAAGATATTTTCTTAACGACTTCCTATAAATCATAACTCCAATAACAAAAACTATAAGCGTTACCACCGAGGCGCCAAAAATATAATGGGCAACCTCCATCAGGTTAGCTTCAAAGACTATTACTTTTCTGATGGCTTCTATAGCCCATGTAGCTGGACTGTACTCGGCTAATATCTGCATCCACTCTGGAAACCATTCCTTCGGGAACCATATGCCCGTTAAGAAAGCCAACAATAGACCTATAGATGTGCTTAAACCAGAGGCTCCCTTCGCACTTTTCGTCACAAGTGAGAGTATAGAGCCCAATCCCAATACCATTAGGGCTAAGATTAGAAGCATTAGAGGCACAATCCAATGTTCGATACGAAGGGGATTCCAGTATATTTTAGCGCCGCAAACTCCTATGCCGAAAGCAATTGTGATTATTGATATGAGGAATAAGGATGCTACTCCAGATAAGACTTTTCCAGCTATTAACTCTGAGGGCGTTATGGGAGATGCCAGTATTTTTGGTAGACATTTCTTCTGTTTCTCCTC
>CAZOWB010000116.1:0-4614 GCA_964583315.1 uncultured Candidatus Bathyarchaeia archaeon
TGGTGGGCCGGGCCGGACTTGAACCGGCGACCTCAGCCTTTCTTAATGGCTTTAGGTTTATTCGTAAGGGCTGCTTTAGGTTCTTTGTGGAATGTCCTAACCGCACTAGACTACCGGCCCATTCTAATCCTATACTATCATGTTAGCATAGGAAACTTTAATATTTTTGGCTTTTCAGATTTAAAATAATTATTTTTGTTTCCTTACAAATTTATGTAAGTTCACTAACGGGTGTTTTTATTTTATATTGTTCATTTTGATATTTCCCCATAACCTTTCATTCAAAGATACTCTTTGGTTTTAAGGATTCCTCAAGGTTCTGTAGACCAGTAAATCATGAGGTTCTTTTTAGCTTTTCAATCTAAGTTTGCTTTGGCGCATGTAAGTTGGCCATGAGTTGACATTTAAGAGTTTTTATCTGGAGTTTGACGTAGGGACCATATGGTTAAACCTATTTAAGATAGCTCAATGATTTACCCTCCACATTAAATGAAGAGAAGGAACTACTTTAAAAAGGGTATTAGGCTTCTAATTTCATGGTAACTTTAGTTGCTTACTCCATAATGTTCTAGCAGTTTTCTGACATGAACTCTCATCTCAGACTTAAGATCAGATGAGTGAACTCCAACGGTTTTTGCAACTCTATCCCAAGATCTGCACTGCAAGCATCTAGCTATTAACTCTATTTCGGCTTTGGGGGCGAGAGATGTCCTATATTTGCCTGAGCTCAGAAAGTGCGTTAATAAGAGCTGTTTAACAGCGTCACATGTCCCCTCATAGGCTAAGTTTTCTTGGATATAGCTTAGCAATCTTTCTCTCTGTGATGGAGATAGATTAATTTTTTCTAGGTGATCCCATCTATTAACACTTAATAGTTGCGCGGCTACATCAGGCTCTAAATTAAAGTATGTGTCTGAGAGAGAGTTTAGGAACCTTATCTTAAATTCCATGTAAATTTTTCTTATAAACTCCTCAGCTTTTACGCTTAAAGGTTTAATTACGACTACGCTGTATTCTCCAGAAACAATATTTCTCATGGGGCTTATGTGCACCGGTATAAAACCGTTTTTCAGCCAGAAATTTAGTAGGAGTTTGTCGGCTCCGAAGCCTGCACCAACCCAATCAAAGCCCTCTTCAGCAGCCTCCCTGCATAGATTATTTAGGGCTAGACTTCCGATCCCCCTATCAATTAGCTCTGGGTGAACGGCTATTCTAACAACTCTGAGTCCTCTAAGGTAGGCGAATTCTTTGTAGGGGGGATAATATTTCACGATGCATGAAGGTATGAGATTTCCTGATGGAGGGTTTCCGGAGAGAACTAAGTTTATGAGGTCATCAGGCATTTTTCCTTCTTCAGCTATATGTAATGCTCCAATTATTTCACCGGATTTGGCTGTTATTACGCGGGCTGAGTGGTGGGGTGCGTCTCCTAGAATTATTAGGTCATCTGGCCTATTTCTGTAGTGGGCAAGCACATATATGCCTATGAACTCCCTTAATTTTTTCTCGTCCCTCTCAAACCAGTAGTCGAGATCAGGCTTTTCATACTTGCATTCTTCAGTTTTTATTTTGCTTGCTGTCACAATATCTATGTCCACCGGCTCAGCATCTAAAAGAAGAGCGCTGTAAAGCCACTCTTCAACGGGGTCTTTAGGGGCATATCTTATGGGCTCCTTTAACTCAAATCTATAAAGGTTGATGCTTTTGTTTTCTTGGAGGGCTTTCAGGAATCTTAGGGAGAATCCTCTTCCAGCCCCCTCATAGCCATGGATTGTTGATGCAAAAATAACTTTAGAGAATCTCTCGGTGAATGTGAAAAGTAGGGGCACGGGCATACCAGCCGCTTCATCCACCATGAGAACTTCAGCTTCTCCTCTAAGTGCCTTTTGCGGTAAACTGAATTCCACTATTCCATGTTTACATTTTATTCTGAGTGCTCCTCCACGTTGTTCCTTAACAAATTTCTTCCTTAATGCATTAAGACCCCTCTCGATCATTCCAAAAATTACTTGATTTTCTTCCCCACTTGGGGCCGTAATAATGATTTTACGTATGCCAGAATGCAGGAGCATTGCTGCACTTAATCCTAAGAGGGCTGATTTACCTCTGCCGCGATTTGAAGTTATCAATAGAACATTCTTGCCTTCGCCTCTCATTGTTTCCTCTATTATTTGAAGTGCTTTAGCTTGTTCTTCCGTGAGGGCTAATTTGTAAAGTCTCTTAGGTATCCTGGTTTTCTCGGGGATTTTCGGTTTTTCCCTAAAGGTTTTAGGCGGATGCAGTAGTTCGCCTTTTATTATTTTCCATCCATCTAAAATCCATATTCCCGGAGCCTCCATAATCTTCTTTACAAAATATTTTTCAAATCTTGAGTTGAGATCCTCCCGAGTGTAAGGTGGATAAATAAAGCTCTTATGGATGCTTGTCTCCCAAGGTTTATCAACTTTTAAATCCAAGTTATGTAATACTATGAGTCCTCCGCCTCTAACGGTTTCAACAAGTCTGCCAATATCGTTGGGTCTAGCCCCCCTACTCATATCCATTATGAGGAAGTCATTTGTTGTTCCAAGGAGCTTATTGCTTTCCTCGTAAGTGTAATGCATGATATTTTCGCTTGGGAAGCCGGAGTTAACAAGTTTTTCCACTAAAATATTAAATGGTTCTCCTCCATCTTCATGATGATCTACGTAAATAAGGTTGTATTCATCTCCGTTGGTTAACATTTTTAGTTCTCTGTGCTTTAAAATTAGGAAGGAGATCACTTCGTTTGATTCTTCACCCGAGACAACAACCAATCTTCTATGAAGGGACTCCAAGGCTTCATGCATCATTTTCTCTAGGAGCTCTTTCACCTTCATTTTGTCTTCTTCCAATCCAGTTGCCTCCAGTGCTTATAGTTGCAGACATCCCAGCTATTTTAGAGAGCATAAGGGGGAAACTGCTAGAATTCTATCTTTCATTTAAAAGCGGGGCCTATGCAATTACTATTGTTGTTTATTGGATTAAAAGAGGGATATTTAATAAATGTTTTTGGATGCATTATTCTATTTTGATCTCGTAGCCTCTCTTTCTGGGGAGTATTACCTCCAGTATTCCCCTTCTAAATCTAGCTTTAGCCTTACTCACGTCCACTGGAACTGGAAGCGGAACCCTACAGCTAAAACATGTGAATTCTCCTCTTCTGTGGGTGACGCCTAAATCCTCGAATTTCACCTTCACTTTCATTTTAGCTGTGATTTCTATGAGGTCATCACTTATTCCGCTTATCCTGATACTCTCAGGGTCAGCCCTAGGTAGGTCAGCGGTCACTATCACCCTATCGGATTTCACTAAAACATCGCACAGGGGTTCAAGCGATTGTTCGCTGACATCCCAGCTAGGCCGCTCCATGAATCTTTCAAACATTTCATCAGTTAACTCTTCAAGCTCCTCCATATATTCATGTAATATATCAAAGATCGATCTTCTCCTTCTTCTTATACTCATATTGTTTCCTCCCTCTCTTTTATCTAGAGTCTAAGATTAATTATCTAATGTAATAGCCTGGGATATCATATTCATGGGATTTCCTCATCTTTGCAAGCTCGGTCTGAGTTCTACGCATTATATCTCTCATAGCTAAACGAACTTCTTCACCTTTTTCGATTAGCTCTGATACATCTATATTCATGTTTGTTATCCGATTAAATGCTCGTATTACCACAGAGGACGCTTCCGGATCCGGATAATTATAGAAGGCTTCAGCCAACAATGCTATTGCCGGTATCTTCCTTTCAGCACAATATTTTAAGATAAGAGCCTGTGGGCCGACAAGGAAGCCCCGCTTGATGATCTCAATATCATTTTCCGTGAGTGTTTTTATCATCATGTTGTCTGAGGCTGCTCCAAATATTCTTAGCTTCTCGATTTCATGCCTATTTGGAACGGGTAACCCACCTAACGTGAAAACCTGCTCAGCTTTTTTCTTCCATGCCCACTCAATGATACTTCTTATTACTGAATGAACTATTCCAGAGGGTATGGCTATCTCGGAGCTTAGGACCGCTAGATTGCTGTTTCCGAAGATTCTTATGGGTGATCTTGGCAGACCGCCCTCAAGTATGATTATTGGCGGTAGGAGATCGGTTTCTACGTGGGCCAATTCCTCGAGTTTTAGCTTAGAAATTATGTGCGCCACCGCTATTGCTCCAACTAACCCAACATCTGGAAGGCCGCAGACGATTTTAATGCCCTCTGGGATTTCCCTTTGCTCAACAATTTTTATCTTATCATTTGGCATGCGCCCACTTCTCCACCTATAACTTTACCAGCTAGAGCACAAAAAAATTTGGATGCTCTTTAAAGTAAATTATTGCTCCGTCCTTAAATAAATTGTTTTTAGATTTAACTGGAAATATTATGGCATTGAGAATCAATGTATAGAAAAGTATAAAAACGATTTACTTGGAAAATGAAATCTTATGTTTTATCAAGCACGCACAGGTAGCGGCTGGCTACTTTCCATATGCACAGTTACTCATGTTTTTGTCCATGTATTTACAATGATGCATATAGCGCTCATACCGGTTTTGATGGAAGAATTTAAGCTCTCAATATATGAGGCTGGGCTACTGG
>CAZOWB010000117.1:0-4581 GCA_964583315.1 uncultured Candidatus Bathyarchaeia archaeon
TCTATATGGGCCGCCAGATTTTTTCCCCTTTATCCTAGAGAAGATTTCTTCTGTGGCTGCGTCTAAAGCTATGCCAATTCTGTCAACTCCAATCTCGGCCAGCTTAATCATATCTTCACATTTAAGTGGTTGGCATGAAACAGATATTGGAATTTTAGATACTGAACGGATTTCAGCAGCTATGTGAACTATGTCATTCTGTACGTTGGGGTAATTTAACGCTTGAATGCATACGCGTTTTATCTTTCCATCTTCAAATGCTTTTTTGATGCTTTTAACAACATCTTTTATATTGAAAACTGGCCATACAACTCTTGAAAGCATATCTGTTCTCGCCTTACTGGTTCTTGCTTGGGGACAGAAAGCGCAGTTAGCTGAGCATTTTCCCTCAATGTAAGTGAGTAAGTATATTGTTGTGGGTTCAGCGTCAATCATGCCCTTAATTAAACCTAAAACTATAGCCGAACCTATAGATACTCTAATTTTTTCAAGTTTATTATCCATATGTGCATTTACTACTTTACTCCCTTTTATATTTTCAAAAATCTCCATAAAGATTATTTTTAGATTCCCAATTTTTATATTTTAATTAGGGAAGGACAGAAAAATGTATGTTGTTTTTTCGAAAAAATGTCTAGAATATTGGGAGCCTGGTCACCCAGAGTCACCTGACAGAGTTTATAGAGCATATAAGCTGCTTAGGGAAAAGGGGTTCCGCTTCATTAAGGCTGAACCATGTGATGAAATGGATTTACTTTTGGTTCACAGTAAGAAGTTTATTGAGAAAATCAAAAAAGAGCTATTTTATGATCTGGATACACCTAACCTCCCAGGCATATATGAGTATGCTAGATTAGCAGCTGGCTCAGCAATAAAAAGCATGGAGCTTGCTCTGGAAGATGAGAAGGCGTTCTCTTTAATGAGGCCTCCTGGGCATCACGCTGGTGTTGATGGGAGAGCACTTGGTGCACCAACTCTTGGGTTCTGTTACTTCAATAATATTGCTGTTGCATGCATGAAAGCTCTTCAAAAAGTTAATAGAGTTGCAATAATTGATATAGACTGCCACCATGGTAATGGAACTCAAGAAATATTTTTCAAGAATCCCAGAGTGCTATTTGTTTCCCTCCATAGATATGGAGGCGTTTATCCTGGAACTGGAGAGCTATCCATAGAGAACTGCCTAAATTATCCATTTACATACGCAATTGGTGATTCAGAGTACATAAAGATTTTAAGTGCTGCCTTGAAGGAAGTTGAAAAGTTTGATCCGGATCTTATAGCGGTTTCAGCCGGATTTGACACCTACAAATATGATCCAGTTTGTGGTTTAGGCTTAAGCATTAAAGCTTATACTGAAATAGGGCGCATGATTGCTGATCTAAATAGAAAGACTTTCGTTGTTCTCGAGGGAGGCTATGGAGGAGACTTTCCCAGATGCGTTCTTAATTTCCTGAATGGATTAAGTAAGTGTGATTAGTGTTTACAAAAAATCTAAAAATAAAAATATGTAAGTTTACTTTCTCTTTTGCGGATTTTGAGGGGAGGTAAAATGTTATGATCAGCGAACTTAAAACAGTCAAGGATTACGTGCTTCATGAAAATATGAGTGTGAGCGAACTTGTGGCTCAAATGAAAGATGCGTGGGGATTTACAGCTGGAAAAATTTCCATGGGAATGGACATCTTGAAAAGAATGATTGCTGATAGTAAGTGTGTGAAGTTTTTATCTTTTCCAGCGTGTATAGTGGCGACTGGAACTAGAGGCGTCTTAAAGGAGATCGTTAAGCGTCGGCTCATAGATGTGATCATAACAACCTGCGGAACATTAGATCATGATTTAGCAAGATGTTGGAAAAATTACTATCGCGGATCATTTGACTTAGATGATAGGAAGCTTCACAGAATGGGTATAAATCGATTGGGAAACATACTAATTCCAAACGATAGTTATGGGCTTATAATCGAAAAGAAGATGCAAGAGCTCTTATCAGCACTATGGAATAAAGGTGTGAGGGAAATCTCAAGCAGAGAATTGAGTTGGGAAATAGGTTTAAGACTCTGTAATGAGGATTCAATTTTATATTGGGCTGCAAAAAATAAGATTCCGGTTTACGTGCCAGGCATAACTGATGGAGCTGTCGGATATCAAATATGGCTCTTCTCGCAGGACCATAAATTAAAAATAGATCTGCTTAAGGACGAACAGGAGTTAAGCGATTTGATATTCGATGCTGAACGCACTGGAGCATTAATAATTGGCGGCGGAATCTCAAAGCACCACGTCATATGGTGGAATCAATTCAAGAATGGTTTAGACTACGCTGTCTACATAACGACCGCTGTCGAGTGGGATGGAAGCCTGTCTGGTGCAAGAGTTCGTGAAGCAATCTCATGGGGCAAAGTTAAGGAAACAGCGAAGCATGTAACAATTGAGGGGGAAGCAACAGTAATATTGCCTCTTATGATAGCTGCATTAATTTCTGAGAAAAACATCTAAAATCTTAATTAAAGTAGCACTTAAAACTAGTAGAGAGAGGGATGACTAAAAATTAAAAGCGCTTCATATTATAGCTGGAGATGAAGAATTTGAACGCAATTGATAATCTTCTTGAGCTGCCGAAAGAAACTTGGAAAAAAATTTATAAAGCGCGTGAAGTAAGCTGGAAAAATTTTGGTAGAAAAATTTACTTCTTCATACCAGGCTTCACCTACTATAGCAATAAGTATTTTAGGTCTTCATGGATAACTTTTCCCTCAATATCCATCACTGGATCTCATTGCTCCCTAAATTGTAGTCATTGCGGTGGTGTGCTTCTCAGAACTATGATACCGGCTCAGAGCCCAAATAAACTAGTGGAGATTTGTTCGGAGATAAAGAGGCGGGGCGCTATTGGCTGTTTGATAAGCGGAGGATGTTTACCGAACGGTTCGGTTCCAATATCGAGGTTCATAAATGCTATAGCCGAGGTTAAGAATAGGCTTGGATTAACTGTTGTGGTTCATACCGGATTAATTGATTTTGAGACTGCCAAGAGGCTTAAGAGGGCTGGGGTTGACGCCGTGTCAATTGATATAATAGGTTCAGAGGAAACAATCAGGGAAATATATCACCTTAATGTTTCAGTTGAAAAGTATGCTGAATCTCTTGATGCACTTAACAAGGCTGAAATACCGTTTACCCCCCACGTGCTTATTGGATTACATTATGGCAAATTGAAGGGTGAATTTGAAGCGCTGAAAATTATTTCAAAATACGGCCCATCAGCCCTAATATTAATAGTTTTCTTTCCAATTAAAGGAACAGAAATGGAGCTAATTAAGCCTCCATCACCTAAGGTAGTGATAGATGTTCTTACTGAAGCCCGCTTTTTGATGCCAAATGTGCCAATAGCTCTTGGATGCGCTAGACCGAAAGGTGTACATCGAACTCTAACTGATGTGTTAGCTGTTGAAGCGGGGGTTAACGCTATAGCTTTTCCGAGTGTTGAAGCTGTAGATAGGGCTAAAAAACTAGGCTTAGAAATAAGTTTCTCACAGGTTTGTTGCTCAGAGGTCTATAGGCTTGTTCGTTTAGGCGTCTAATTATAAATTGTTAGGATTTGGGAGTTTGTTGTCCTAGCTTTGCTTCCTTTTGATTCGGGCATTAAGTTCTTCTCGTTTATTCTTTCCCTTATATTCCTGCGCGACTATCATGGTTGATGTTAGGATAACGCTTGGAATGTTTCTAACATTATCTAGAAACTCATTTAATTTAGGTAGTTCTGGCACAACAGCTCTAGCTATAATATCATATTCGCCGTAAATTATGCTTGCGTCTAAAACGTTATCTAGATCAGCTATTTTTTTACAAACGTCTTTTTCGGTTCCTGAGTTCACCTTAAAGAGCACGTAAGCTTTGATCAATTCATCTCGCACCTCAATATCTTCGATCCAATTAATATTGAAGTATGGTGGTTTAATTGCTTTTCTATAATGCCGCCATTAATTTCACTCAAACTCTATATAATCCTTAATAATTAGTCTTCCTGTTAATCGTATATCCTCTGATGATGAACCAACCATAACCTTAATCTCTCCGGGTTCAACAACTCGTTTCATTCTATAATTAAGGAATGAGAGCTGTTCTAGAGTTAACGTAAACCTAACTACTTTCTCCTCCTTAGGTTTCAGGGTTATCCGTTTAAAGCCCTTAAGCTCTTTTACTGGTCTCGTTACGCTTGCGGTTGTGTCTCTCACATATAATTGTGAGACTTCATCTCCCCTCCGATCACCTACATTCTTTATCTTAAATTTAATCTTCACAACATCATCTGATCCAACTTCTTCGGGAACTATTTCTAAACCACTATACTTAAATCTAGTGTAGCTTAGTCCATGCCCGAAAGGAAAGAGTGGCGTATAGGGTACATCGAGATATTTGGATGTCCATCTATTTCTGGGCGATGGCGGCCTTCCAGTACTCTTATGATTATAGTATATTGGGACCTGACCAACAGTTCTCGGAAACGTTATAGGTAGCTTACCTCCGGGATTATAATCCCCGAAGATTACGTCGGCTATGGCGTGACCCGCCTGAATG
>CAZOWB010000118.1:0-4574 GCA_964583315.1 uncultured Candidatus Bathyarchaeia archaeon
TAGATCCCAGAACGAAATCTACGAGACAAGTTGAGGAAACAATAGACGCGATTTTATCAATGCCTGAAAATGAGGAAATGGCTAAGCATTTCAGTTAGCGATGTCAGCTCCCTATTTTCCATGTTTCTTTTTAACTTCTCCTTTTTTAATATAATCTAACTTTACTGAAGTATCTTTAGCGGAATAGAATCAAATTTTTTCATCGTAGTATGTGTTTAGTAGATTTATTGAATTATGGCTTTTAGATTCTCTATGCATCGTTTAACGCATTCCAGAGGCGGATAAGGATAAGTCTCCTGCTCAATTATATACCATTCTGTGCCGCCAATCTCCTTGCAAAGATTTATGAATTCCTTCCATTTCATCTCTCCCTCCCCCAATAATGCCTTCTCATTTTTTGAAGAAAACTCCTTTAAGTGAACCGTTACGGCTCTACCGGGGTATCGCCTAATAATATCTAGCACTTCCTCCGGACTCACCCCGCCCTGCATAGCGTTTCCAGTATCCAACTGCATTATAACCTCGGGTTTAGTTGCATCAAAGAATATATACCATGGTATTTCACCATCTATTGGCTTAAATTCAACCGCATGATTATGATATCCAACGCGCATTCCTTTAGGCTTCAGTTCATCAGCGATTTCATTCATTAGCTTGGCTGTTTTAAGCCACGCATCCTTAGAATTTCTCATTTCTTCAGGTAATGAAGGTACCACAAGAAATTTATTGCCTAATGCTTGATTAAATTCAATAGTTTCCTTCAGTTTATCACCGACCAGCGTGTCTATACTTATGTGGGTTCCAGCAACCTCAAGCCCCAAATCATCGAGAATTCGCCTTAACTCATTTGCTGTTCGACCATAGTATCCAGCGAACTCAACTCCCTCATATCCCATGTCCGCTATGGCCCTAAGCGTTCCCTCCAAATCTCGAGCGCAATCTTCACGAACAGACCAGAGCTGTAAGGCAATTCTTATTTTAGCCATACATCCAGCCTCACTAAACCTTCACTTATCTGTTCACTCTGTAAGAATAGAAAAGAATTAAATATTATCTCTTACGGTTTTTTCTTTCAAAGAGAATCCGGTGGTAATGCATGAATAAAATTTTAAATATAGGCATTATAGGGGTTGGTGTTGTAGGTAGATTCCATCTACAGGCCCTTGCAAACCAAAAGAATGCCCGAGTTATCGCGATTTCTGACATAAAGAGCGAAGCCCTAAAAATAGCCTCTGAAAGATTTAAGATTGAAAAATGTTTTAAGGATTACCATGATCTCCTATCCTTAGGAAATCTCGACGCCGTAATTATTTCTACGCCACCATTCAACCACGCTAAAATAACATGTGACGCAGCTATAGCTGGTAAACATATCTTGTGCGAAAAACCAATGGCCATGAACTCTAAAGAAGCCGCTAAAATGGTTGAAGCATGCAATAAAGCCGGCGTAAAACTCGGTATTTGCAGTGCAAGAGCGAGAGTAACCCCCCAAGCTGAGATGGCTAAACAATATGTTTCAAGCGGGAAGCTTGGCAAAATATACTATGCCCGATTCACGAGAATCCGCCGGAGAGGGCGCCCAGGCATAGACATACTTAAAGAGTCTAAGTGGTTTTTAGATTCATCCAAAGCCGGCGGAGGAGCCCTAATTGATATAGGTTGCTATGACATTGATCTCGCATTATACCTCCTAGAAGATTCGCAACCTATTTCAGTGAGCGCTACAATTTATAAAGGCGTTGGCAAGCGGCTTAGGTTAAAGACAAAATATGATGTAGAGGAGCATTCTTCAGCTTTTGTCAGATTCAAAAGCGGATTAGCCGTATCATTTGAGACTGCATGGGCAGCTAATATGACGCCTCATCAAGAAGCCTTAATATTTGGTTCTAAAGGCGGATTGAAAATTGATCCATTTACATATTTCACATATTTTAATGAGAAAAATGATAAAGGTATAGCCTTATCCTATGATTTAGGAAGAATCGACTGGAATACTCTTCAAGAACTTCTGGTCAAAGACTTTATTGAAGCATGCCTTAACGATAGACCTCCAAAAACCACTGGTGAAGATGGCTTAAAAGCTATGCAAATAATCGATATGGCATATAAATCGGCCAGACTTAACAGAGAAGTAAAAATAAACGAGATATAAACACATAATCAAAAAATTCTATCCATCTCTTTTCTTCCTAAATCGGATATCCCCTGACACTAAAAATTAGAATAAAACATCAACATTTACTATCTTTCTCAAAAAAATAAGTGGGGGAAATATTTTTCACTTTTTCCTTGAAAGCCACCACCGTAAATATTCCTTTCTCATTCTCTCCTTTTCATTTTCGCTCCTATCAAAAAATTCATGCGATTTCTCCCTTAACTCAACAATCTCCTGATAAGTAAGAGAAAGCCCACAGCTCCTACACACATAATGCTTCATCCTACTTATATAGAGCATTTCGCCTCCACATTCTGGACAGTAGGGCATGACCAAACCCTTCAAAAAGAAAAAGTATTCCCAACAAAAATATCTTTTGGTTACCCCTAACATTCTCAACATTTTTCAAACTATCTTACGCAACATATTAGATGACTACTCTACCTTCCTCACACCAAAAATTATCAATAAAAATTTAGATTTCCTAAACAAAAATAAGAACCTTCTTCGCGTTTATACGCTGAAAAACATATACAAGCAATTATAATCCGAGATCACACAAATCCTCTAATCCTTAAAACCAACAGAAAAATTTTTAGATGAGTCAAAAACTTTCATTATTGAGCCGGGGAAATAAGAAGAAAACCGCCGCCAAACCCAAATAAGAAGGGTTCGGTAAGGGGTGGCAGAGTGGAAATGCGCTGGACTCGAGATCCAGTGGCCCTTCGGGGCCGCAAGGGTTCGAATCCCTTCCCCGGCGCCATCATTTCGGATCCAAAATCCCTCCCTTGTGGTTGGCACTGGATTTTTTAGAAAAGTGGTTTCTAACAATTTAGATTCGTCTTTTATTTCATGAAGGTAAAAAGTGGACTTTATAATTAATAAATTGCTAGATTCTCTTGATCATTTTCAAATTATTCTTCCTTGAAGAAGGAGGCCCTCAGTAATTATTCATTGTTTATCTAATTATTGTTCAAATACATTATTGTCTAAAATTTTGAGTATTTTTGGATAGAATTCTTGAAAACCTCTGTACTTATACCTCTCTTTTGCATAGTCTCTTATTGCGTTGTAGAAGAGCTTAATGTATTTAAAACCCCTTTTATCCTCAGTGTGGAGCCATCTGGTGATTTCCTCTTCTGTGAGTCCTCTATAGCATGACCCGATTAGAATGGCACATGCCCTTATAATGAATTCGTTGAGAGCTGTCTTCCAGTCTCCGTAGCCTATACTCGATAAACTCTGTAAGTCTTTATGGAGGTAAGAGTATTTTCTAACATTATTCTTGAATTTCTCTGTTATCGGGTTCACGAATGCATGCATAAACTCATGCTCTATGACAATTGTTGTACTTCGGAATATTGGTGACCCACCAATGATTCCTTTTGGACTTACGAAGGCGAAGACTTCTACACCATGGTTAGTCCTTATGGAACGTCCGTAATTTCCCTCAAGTAATGGCGTCAATACAACATAATATCTCCACATGCTCATCTGGAAGAAGTCCTCAAGAACCATGATTATTCCTCGTACATCCTCTTTTAGGTTCGATAGCATTATGATATCTTCATAGAAACATTGGTGGTTCTTATAGAATCCCATAAAGTTTGATTTGAGAGCGAAGTCCCGGAGGCTCTCAATAAAACTCTTTAGGGATTCCCCGCTCCCTACTTTTTCAATAATGTACTTAGAGGGTTTTCTTATTACTTCCAGAAGGGGAGGATTAGATAAGTGAACCATAAGCCCTACCAATGCATCATAACTGAATCCGGAGTAGAACAAATCTGTGAAACTCCTCACTGCTTTATGATTCTTCCATCTTCTAAACGCCTTTAGCGTGTCATTAAGGTAGATATATTCCTTAATTTTCTTCTCTCCTTATTCCAAGGAGCGTAAAGCTGGACAACCGAGGCAAGCTCGACCTGGGGATCCACTAACACTTTACACTCTCTCACGACGCATCAACACTTCCATTAGACATTATAAAGCCTTGGATCCGTTTAAAATTAACCCTTGCATGTAAAACCATTCAGTGCTCAGTTGGGAGCTCGCCAGGCCGTGATGCAGCTTCAAAGAGGACGTATACGAGTATCTTTCTCTACACATTTTATTTTCCATAGATTGTTTTGCGGTGGCCAACCGTTCGGATTATTACTTGATCTTTTGATATTTGGTAGATTATTCTGTAATCTCCTATTCGGAGTGATAGAAGTCCGTTGAGGCGTCCCTTCAACCGTTTTCCGCTGAGCGGATTTTCTTCTAAGATCTTTATTCCTCTGAGAATTCTTATCTGAACCTGTCTGTCGAGTTCCTTAAGTTTTCTCAGAAATTCTCTAGTGAAGAGCAGTTTATACTTCTCGCTCATTGAGGTCCAGCTCTTTCAGGAGTTCCCGGAAGCCGATTAATCTGCCCTTTTGGA
>CAZOWB010000119.1:0-4555 GCA_964583315.1 uncultured Candidatus Bathyarchaeia archaeon
GGAGACTATAGACATGCGTTAACTGTCGAACAACATATACAATATCATTTAAATAAAATTTTTATTCATGCACCAAAACTTCCATTTCTTTTCGTATTGTATCTAATGAAAATTGTATTTGGAGATATACTTGCTGAAAAGTTTTTTACCGTGTATATCCTATTTCTCAGTACTTCGCTTATTTATTCTTCAAATAAATATTTCTTGGATAAGATATTTGACAAACATGATAGAAAGATATTGATTTCCGCTCTTATAGGAACGATTGGATTTATTTATAATCCATGGACGATAAATAAGATCCATCATCATTATTGGTTAGTTCTCTCTATTGCATCGTCGTATTGCTTATTAGCAAAAATAGACAATTTTGTACATAATTCATCACATATTGATAAAAAGATCTTACAAATTTTACTAATATCCAGCCTAATTGTATCCATCGCTGTTCAAGTTCAAGCATTAATATTATATACAATACCTATGTTAGGATTGTACGTATCCTGTTTTTTACTATTCGAGAAGTCAAGATTTTTGGTTAAACTTTTCAATAAGAAATTAATTTTTTTATTTTTTATAACTTTACTTCTAAACTTATTTTGGATCTTGCCCCAACTAATAGTACTTACGTCAGGGGTGACTAAACCCGGAGGGTATGGTATTGTCGTGGAGAATGTCGATACGTTATCACGTAGGAGCTCATTTCTTAATGTACTAAGTGCAACCAATAGATGGATTTGGGGGGGTCGTGGAAGGCTCTCTACAGTCAACTATAAACTTGTTATAAATGGAATAGATGTCTGGAGGTTTTTTTCCTTTTTACCCGTAATTCTTAGCAGCATATCTATATTGATAATTCCGAGAATATGTACATCAAGAGGTGCAAAATGCTACTTTACATATTTTGTTATTTTATTTATATTATCGATAGTATTATCAACAGGCTCCTATTATCCTGTCATTGGAGATGCCTACAGATGGGTATTTTTAAAGACAAGCTTAGGTTGGGCGATCAGGGATCCTTACAAGAACACTGGGTTAATAGTAATTTCTATTAATGTTCTTATCTCGACTTTAGTATTCGTTATAATAGAGAAGATTAAAGACTTAAATGCATTTAAAATAGCATTAGTCTTATCTATAATTTGGATAGTTGTAACGTGGGGTTGGCCCGCCTTAACTGGTGACTTAAACGGACATCTTAGACAATCTTTGGTAAAATATCCAGAAGACTTGGAAAAAACTATAGAGTATTTGAAGGACGATTCAAATTGTGTAAATAATATTTTATGGTATCCACCGAAAATTGATAGCGTTTATTTCGTATATCATGATGTCCCTGAAATTAGTTCGAGTAATTTAAATTTAATCGATTTAGAAAACGAGGGATTAACGAAATATATGGAGAATATTTTAAAGAATGGTTGTAAAATGGAGGTACTTTGTCTATTAAGTAGGTTGGGCGTAAAGTATGTTATCTTAAGGCAAGATCTTTTAGAAAGTAGTCAGAGTTCCAGGTTATTAAAAGATATAAAGGCTTTTGAACTTTTGTTTGAAGATTCTCGAAAAATTAAATTCGGCGATTTTACTGTATATGAAATCAAAAATACATGTCAAATTATTGATGTATATCCATTAATCACATATGGCACAATACCCGACCTAAAAAAGGACTTTATATTCAAAAATGTGGTTTATAATATTTATTTCGAAGATTTTTACATTGTTGGAGAACGCTTGCTTCCATCTTTCATCAATAATAATTACATAGTCAAAGTAAGAAGCGAACATCATAACCCAAGTACATACTGGTCAATCGGATCATTCGAGGGTGGTTGGCTCAAAACTTTTCTTGGATATCTTGAAAAATTTGATCTGGAAGATTGGCAATTTATTCCAGATTCCAGCCTAGTGTTTACATGGTCACATAATGCTAATTTAACTATTTCGTATAAAGTAGTTGAATCGGGATACTATGAAATTTTTATCTGCTACTTCAAAAATCGCCAGGGAGGTTCAATTAAGGTTTATATCGAAAACGATTTGGTAGAAATTAATACTAAAGAGCAGATTAATAAGTTTTCATGGAGAAAACTTGGGATATTCTATCTTAAATCAGGAGAGCATAAGATTATTCTCCAGAATGTTGATGGGTTTAATGCAGTCGGATTATTCGCCTTAATACCGGAAGAGGAACATTTTAAAATTAAGATGATGATGGAAAAAATTCTTCAAAATCAGACAATAATTTATATTTTTGATGCAAACTCTGATCTATATAAATCTAGAATGGATTCGGATGAATATTCTAATTTTTATGATAGTAATTCGGTGAAATTGAATGAAAATGATAAATTATGGCAATATGTGGAAATTGTTAAGAATGGGACTTATAGGCTTGCTTTAAGAGGTATAGGTAAATTCATGATAAATATTGGAGATAAACAATTTATCGTCGATTGCCGTTCAAAAGATTTTGTCTACTCTTCTTTATTTAACCTGAGTTTAGGAAAATATAAGCTTGAAATAGTTTTATTAAGTGATAGTGGTATTCTTGAACGTATCTACCTATTTTCTACGGACACATTTCAAACTATAGATCAGCTTTTTCAATTCGAGCAACCATCTGTTAGAATAGAGTCATATGAAGAACTTAACCCGTTTCTTTGGAAGGTTAAAGTGAGCACTGCAAGGCCTTTTATGCTTAGTTTTGCTAAAACTTATGATCAGTTTTGGGAGGTGAATATCTATAAAAAAGGAAAGAAGATTAAAGCTGTTAGATCTATCCCGTTATACGGTCTTATAAACGGTTTCTGGATCGAAGAAACTGGAGAGCTTGAGATACTCATTAAATATAAACCTTGGGATTACTTCAAGATTGGGTTAATTGTATCTGCTGTAACTTTTATTTGCTATATTACTTATCTTTTCTACATTTGGGTAAGATTTAAGGCTGGACGAGTTAACGATAAACTAAGTATTTTTACAGGGTAGGAACGTTTATCGGTTAGATGTTTTCTTCCAGATGCCCATATTAACCTGCTTTGAGACTCGTTAAGGTCCCTATTCCTGCTGAGGTGTATCTTATAAACTGGTATATTATGAATCCTAGGGTTAGCTTGGGGTCTTCGAGGAATCTCCTCCAGTTTCTCAGGAAGGCGGGTCTTATAGGGGTTAGCTGTTTGATGGCTTGCGCCTTGTTCTTCTTCATGAAGTTTTTTATGGTTTTCCCGTAGTAGAAGCTTTTCAGGACTACCTCTCTTAGGGTTTTTGGTTCTCCTACGTGGACCTCAAACGCGTCCACGTAGCCTATTCTGAAGCCCATCTTAAGAAGCCTGTTGTGTAGGTCGTAGTCTTCAGCCGCGACTAGGCTTTCGTCGAAACCCCCGGCTTTGAGGAAGACATCCTTTCTGAAGAACCTCGCAGCCACGTTAAGCCTGTCACCTAGATAGCAGTCCCTCTCGAGCATCCTGACCCTGGCCCAGAAGCTTATGGATGGGTCTGAGGTGTTGTGTATGCATACCGCGTCGTATCCTTCTGATTCGCATTTTTGAACGGCCTTAGCTATCACGTCTGGCTGTAATACGAAGTCTGAATCCACCCGGTAGATGTATTTTCCTCTAGCCTTTCTGGCGCCGTAGTTTACCTGCTCGCTTCTCTCCGTCGCGTCTATGATGAATACTCTAGCCCCGTATTCTTTGGCTATCTTAACCGTTTTATCTCTCGACCCTTTGTCGACCACTATAATCTCTATACGTTCATAAGTCTGGTTTCTTATGCTTTCGAGGCAGACGGGTAGTGTCTTTTCAGAGTTGTAGGTCGGGATGACCACGGAGACCAGAGGCTTCATCGCCCGTCTAATAGTCCGGCGTTAGACCTTTAAAAGCTGTCCTTATCTGGATTACTGCCGAAGGAACCGTCCACCAGGCTTGTGAGGAGAATTTTTAAATCCTTGGATGCTGGAAAGTTTAGATCAAGCTCACTCTGAGGTCTAAGACGCTTAGAAGGGAGGTTTAACGTGCTTTATGATCTTAGCCCTATCTGGTAACGATGGAAGCGGTAAAACTACTCTCGCTAGGAGGCTTAGCACTTTAATGAGAGATTGCGGGGTCGACGTCGAGTATCGTGAAGAGTTCAAATATCTTCTTCTCAGCTATGGGTTGAGGCTTTTTGGTTCTAGGGTCGAGCAGGAGCGTAGACGTTTCCTCGAGGGGTCGGAGGAGGGAAAAGTCGAATTTAAGCATCGTCTATGGGTTCTCGCCGTTCTCTTTAACTCCATCGTAGAGAATCTTTGGTTTAAAGCGTTTAGGAGGGGTAGGCTTACAGTTTTAGACAGGTGTCTGGTAGACCATTTAGCGAGCTTCGAGTATTTAGGCTATGTTCGTGGTTTTACCCGAAAGCTTTTCCTTAACGCGCCGAAGCCGTTGGTAGTGGTTTTAGACGCGGATCCTAAGGTTATGTATGAGCGGAAGAAGAGGACCCATAGATATCCCCTTCAGTTTTACAGGGTTCAGCGTTTACGTTACCTCCAGATAGCTAAGGAGCTTAAACTACC
>CAZOWB010000120.1:0-4480 GCA_964583315.1 uncultured Candidatus Bathyarchaeia archaeon
ACCAAAATAGAAGATTACTCAGATGGTATAAGTCCCTCAAAAATAAAAACTATAAACTCTACAAGAAAATAGCTAGGTTTGTAATCAATACTAAATATTCAGAAGCTATTAGCGGCTACATCTTTAAGAAGTATTCAAGGATATTCCCAGAGTTAAACAATTGTTATCTGAAGGATTTAATAGCTTTAAATCAATTCTATGATAAAATAGAATGTTTGGAAGAAGTAGAAGCAGAAACAGCCGACCTCTTCGTCCCTAATAAACACACGTACGTGGCAAATGGCTTCGTGACTCATAATAGTCCAACCCTTATGAACGCTGGAACAGACATTGGGCAGCTATCTGCGTGCTTTGTGCTTCCAGTAGGCGATTCAATTGAAGAGATATTTGATGCGCTGAAGTATATGGCGCTTATTCACAAATCCGGTGGAGGCACAGGCTTCTCATTCTCAAGGCTTAGACCGCGCGGCGACATTGTTAAGTCAACGATGGGAGTTGCAAGCGGCCCAGTCTCATTCATGAAGATTTTTGATGTAGCGACCGAGGTGATTAAGCAGGGTGGTAGACGTAGAGGCGCTAACATGGGGATTCTCCGAGTGGATCACCCTGATATAATTGAATTCATCACAGCGAAGGAGAAAGAGGGCGTATTAACAAACTTTAACGTATCTGTCGGTGTCACTGATGAATTTATGGAGGCTGTTGAAAATGATGGTTATTATAGCCTAGTTAATCCGAGAAATGGCGCCGTTGTTAAGCGTTTGAAGGCTAAAGCTGTTTTCGATTTAATAGCGACAGCCGCATGGAAAACCGGTGATCCAGGACTAGTATTTCTGGATGAGATTAATCGGAAGAATCCTACACCTCATGTGGGGGTTATTGAAAGCACAAATCCCTGTGGCGAGGTTCCATTACTGCCATATGAGAGCTGCAATTTAGGTTCTATAAATCTCTCTAGAATGATTAAGGATGGTGAAATCGATTGGGATAAGCTTAGACGAACAGTTAGAATAGCTGTTCACTTCCTAGATAACGTCATAGATGCTAACAAGTATCCAATACCGCAGGTTGAAGAGGCCACTAAAGCAAATAGAAAGATAGGTTTAGGCGTAATGGGCTTCGCCGAAATGCTCATAAAACTAGGTATCCCATACAACTCGGAAGAAGCGCTTACAACAGCCGAGAAAGTTATGTCATTCATATCGAAAGAGGCTCGAAAGAAATCCGTTGAACTAGGCGAAGAAAGAGGCTCATTTCCAAACTTCCCAGGTAGCATTTGGGAGAAGATGGGCTACAAAGCTATGAGAAATGCGACTGTAACATCAATAGCTCCAACCGGAACAATAAGTATAATCGCTGGAACATCAAGCGGGATTGAACCATTATTCGCCGTAGCATTTGTTAGAAACGTTATGGGAACCCAACTCTTTGAAGTTAATCCGGTCTTCGAGCAAATAGCTAAGGAAAGAGGCTTCTACAGCATGGACCTAATCTCAAAGATTACTAAGACTGGATCAGTTCAAGGCTTAAGTGAGGTTCCACCGGATGTTAGAAGAATATTTGTGACAGCCCTTGAAATAGCGCCAGAATGGCATGTGCGTATGCAAGCAGTGTTCCAGAAATACACGGATAACGCCGTCTCAAAAACAGTTAATCTGCCATATGAAGCCACAATAGATGACGTTAGGAAAATATTCATGATGGCTTACAAGCTCAAATGTAAGGGAATAACAGTATACCGATATGGAAGTAAACCGGAACAAGTTTTGGTGGTTGGCGGAGTTCATTCTCAAAATGTGAGTACAACCACAACGCCCCCACCCTATATTCAAGCGTCAACAGAATTCGCAGGTGAATGTCCAAAAGGTGTATGCCCCTATTAAAAAATAAAAATCTCTTAGAATTAATTCTCCTAAAAGGGGGATGTAAATTGAAATACAAAATCAATAAGAATGAAGATGCCCTAATAATTGTCGACGTACAAGTCGACTTTTGTCCCGGAGGAGCCTTACCAGTTCCCGAGGGTGACAAGATAATTCCGGTGCTAAACGAGTACATCAAGAGGTTTGATGAGGTTGGAGCGCTAATAATTGCCACAAGAGATTGGCATCCGCCAAACCATTCCTCATTTAAGACCCATGGTGGACTTTGGCCTCCACATTGCATCCAAGGAACTGACGGTGCAAAGTTTCATCCAGACTTGCGCCTTCCCAAGAGAACTAAAATTATATCTAAGGCTACTGATCCCTCCAAGGAGGCTTATTCAGGTTTTGAGGGAACAGGTTTAAGCGAGGAATTAAAGAAGATTGGCATAAAGAGGGTTTTTGTCGGAGGCCTTGCAACAGAGTACTGTGTAAAAAATACGGTTTTAGATGCACTAAAGTATGGTTTTGAGGTTTTCCTTCTGGAAGATGCTATTAAGGGCATAGATGTGAATCCAGGAGACGTTAATAGAGCAATAGAGGAAATGCTTCAGAAAGGTGCTAAAAAAATAACATTATCTGATGTAGAGTGAAAAAGAATTAAAAATAAATATGTGAGAAATGAAGCGCTTAAGATAAAGGCGTACGCTAATTTATTCGCTTGAGCTTACTATTTCAGCCTCTGCATGTCTCCGACTTATCTTGGTTATTTTGACTCTTACATGATCCCCTGGCTTTGCATTTGGTATGAATGTTACTAGCCCCTGTATTCTGGCTACTCCATCTCCCCTTCGGCTAACTTCCTTAACTTCAACATCGTACTCCTTCCCAAGTTCAACCGGCTTAGGCGGAAATTGTCTTCGTCCTCTATTGAAGCGCCTTCCTCTCCTTTCGTTTTGCATTTTTTCACCTCACATCAGCTTATTTTTCCGCGTTTTACAGGACAGTTAACTTTCCGTATCTGCCAACGTTTAGCTGTGGTTCTCCCCTAAAGGATCTAATGTAGCCGTTTTCAATCTTTATTGTGTCATTAACCTTTACTTGCTCAATTTGTTCATTCCACAAGGAGAGCTTTATTGTGCCAGTTTCATCGCCTATAATTGCATCGGCAACTCTAAAAACTTGACCGCTAAACCTTGAAACAACCTTTCGTGGCTCTGAAATCTCCAAAACTTTAGCCACTAAGTTTACTCTGCGCATTCCATCTCTTAATTCCTTAATTTTCACTCTATCTTCCTCCCTTTACGTTTTTTCCGCGATTCCAGGAACCGGATATTTGGCTCTCACTTGAAAATTATGGAAAAACTTATGGATGCTATAGTTTGCTAAAAATAGTTTCTCTAATTCCTTCAGCGTATTAACCGTATATGGTAAATCCATCTCAGTCAGCATTTACTTTCGTCCTGTATCGCGGAACTAACACCAAAGTAGAAAAGTCGAGAAGTTTCACTTCTCACTTTAGCCACTTTGATGTTAGTGATAAAATAATAGAGTTGATGCTACATATAAGGCTTTGCTTTTATCAACTTCAATTTACGTTAAGATTTAAAGTCCCTCTTTGAATCTTCTGTACGTTGCGTAGTCCACATAATTGATGAATTTATTCTCCACTTGATATTTAACAGTGAATTTCTGCCGTTTTCTCTTATCCTTAATCTGATTTGTTGTTATAAATAGATACGCATCGCTCCCAGCGCCTGAACCATAGCTCACAATCATTATCCTCTTATAAGGCTCGGCTTGATCTAATATGGCGGCTAATCCTATTGGCGAAGACCCTGAATACGTGTTGCCAAACCTTGAAACCTGCAAACCTGGCATATATTGCTCGGGCTTAAAGCCTAAAGCCGCCGCCGCCCTGACCGGAAAGGTTGGATTAGGTTGATGACAAACAAAATAGTCTATATCGTTAGGTTTGAGGTTCATTTTTTCCATGAGTTTCCTGCCAGCCTTTAAAATATGTTTGAAATAGGCTGGTCTCCCTGTGAAGCGTCCGCCATGTCGCGGATACGGTTCCAAATCTCTTCTCCAGAAATCAGGCGTATCAGAGGTACATGAGTACCATCCCTCGATCTCAGCTATAACATCTTTCATGCCAAATATGAATGCTGCTCCGCCAAAGCCTACAAAAAAGTCTAATTCTCCCCCTGGTTCCCCTCTTGGGGCTGCTTGAGCATTATCAGCGCCGATAACCATCGCGTATTCTATTGAATCTTTTGGGTAATACACTAGAGCCATTGCATCCTTAAACATACTTGTTGCAGCTTTACATGCAAATTCCGTGTCTACCGCATCTACGCTTTGCACGCCTTCAGTTTTTTCCTCTTCTCCGAGTTTGAGAACCTGCGCAACTTTAGACGCTATTGGATTAACAGCGTATGGATTTGATTCCGAACCCACGTAAATTTTCCCTATCAGCCTATGATCAACCCCCGAATGTATTAGAGCTAGCTTCCCGGATTCAACCGCCGCCGTTATTGCATCCTCATCTATAAATGGAACTGATCGCTCCATTTTTCCCTCTCTGATTCTGAATTTTGAGATGTACACACCGTAGC
>CAZOWB010000121.1:0-4475 GCA_964583315.1 uncultured Candidatus Bathyarchaeia archaeon
ACCCGGGTTGTCGGCGCGGGGGGCCGATGTCCTAACCAGGCTAGACGACGGCCGCGCTGATTCTATTTTTTGATTAGGTTCTTGAGGCTTATTTAAATTTCTCTTGATTTTATGGAGCATAATGTTTTAAGTATGCAAGATGCTATTTTGAGTTTGGAGAGGGGAGGAATTGAGATTTGGTGGATGAAGATTGGGAGATGCTTATTCGTGATCTTGTGAGGCGTGGTATACTTAAGTCGTCTAGGGTTGTTAGGGCTATGAGGCTTGTTCCGAGGAGCCTATTTTTACCTGAGGAGCAGAAGCGCTATGCTGCTATTGATACGCCGTTGCCTATAGGTGAGGGGCAAACTGTTTCTGCGCCACAGGGTTAACCGCTAAGAAGGTTAACCCGGCGAGACATGGTATCAATAATGAACGAGGCTTTGGAGCTGGAGGTTGGACATAGGGTTCTTGAGGTAGGTGCGGGTTCAGGCTGGCATGCCTCAACGGTTGCTGAGATAGTTGCTCCAAGCGATGCTCCAAAGGATAGATGGGGTCATGTATACACGATTGAAATTATCCCTAGATTAGCTGAGTTTGCTAGAAAAAATATTGCAAAGGCTGGCTACAGCGATAGGGTTACGGTTATATGTGGCGACGGTTCCCTCGGCTATCCTGAAAAAGCTCCCTACGACAGAATACTTGTAACAGCAGCAGCACCTTACATTCCAGAGCCACTCAAAAAGCAGCTCAAATTGGGCGGAGTCATGGTTATACCAGTAGGTGATGTAGGATTCTATCAAACTCTTATACGCCTAAGAAAAAGGGAGGATGGTAGGATAATTGAGGAAAATCTGGGCGGGGTAGCTTTTGTTCCTCTAGTTGGCAGATACGGACATGGAATGGGGCGTTGGCGGTGAATATTCTTGTGTTACTGAAATAGATTGAATAGAAAATTATATTTTGTAAGTCAGTAGAGCATATATTGGTTACGTGTTAAAAGGGGCTTAAAGGCTTGCCGGAATACATTTGGTTTTATTTGGCCGTGATCTTCGGCGTTATTGCCGTAGCATCCATAGTGCTTCTACTTATAGAGATTGAAAGAAGAAGAAAATCCATTATAGAGAGCAAAAAGGAACCTCCAGAGAGCAGCTCAATTGAAGTAGCCCTACCTTGGGCCATCAGTAAAACCGTTCCAGATGAAGCTGTTAAGGAAGCTAAAAATAGGTTGCGGGTGCTTGATTTAGAGCGGGAAATTTTGAGCTACGCCATTAGAAGGTTATATGAGGCCCAAGCTGAGGGCAAGATAACGATTGAGGAACGAGATAGCCTAGCATTAAAGTATAAAGAAGATCTGGAAAGAATAAAGCAGGAGATTGCCCGTGGAGAATCAATCATAGCGTTAAGCGAACTAGAAAGAATGCAGGAAGAATTCATTAAAATGTTCTCTGAAAAATTTGAGGCCCTAAATAAGAGGATCGAAGAGCTAAGAGCCATAGCTGGGTTGCCACCTCCAGAGCCGATTGTTAAACCAAAAGAGGAAATCGCGGAGGAGGCTCCCACACCTACAGTACGCCCAAGAAAGACTTCTGCAAAAAGGAGGCGGGAGGCCGCCAAGTCTAAAGCAGTCGCTCAGCAGAAAACGTTAGAGACTAAAGAGAGTGAGGAGAAGAGTGAGGCTGACAGGAGAGTTGAGCAGATAATGGCTGAAATCGAAAAAGCGCTTAATAAACTTAGCCAAATAGAAATTGAGGAGTGAGAAAATATGGGTGAGAGCTGGATTGAAGACGCTAAGAAGAGAGCTGCCGCGGAAGCCGTTAAAAACGTTAAGGATAATTTCGTCATTGGACTTGGTTCAGGCTCCACTGTTGCTTACGCCATAAAGGAGATTGGGCGAAAGATTAGAGAGGAAAGATTACATGTAATTGGAGTGCCAACATCTTACCAATCATTCTTCCTAGCAATTAAATATGGTATTCCAACAACAACTCTTTATGAAAATCCCACGCCGGACCTGACTATTGATGGAGCCGACCAAATAGATAGGGAACTAAATTTAATAAAGGGTAGGGGCGGGGCTCTAACTAAAGAAAAAATTATTGCAGCATCTTCCAGAAGATTCATTATTGTCGCTGACGAAAGGAAGCTCACTGATAAACTTGGTGAAGGGCAGCTCTTGCCAATTGAGATTTTACCCTTCGCCAAGCCTTTTGTAATTGCTAGAATAAAGGAGATGGGAGGAAAACCATATTTGCGGGAGATTAAAGAGGGCTTGCCCTACATAACTGATAACGGAAATTTCATATTGGATGTTGACTTCGGAGTTATCGAAAATCCTAGGGAACTTGAGGAAAAATTAAAGATGATCCCGGGCGTTGTGGAAACAGGATTGTTCATAGGTATGGCGCATACAATCTATGTTGGCACAAAAACGAATGTAAAGAAAATAATTAAACAATAGAAGGGATCTGCCAATTAAAAAAATTAAGATTTTTCTCAAAAATTCCCGAATTTAACTCTAACTTTAATTTGATGAATTTTTAGTTCATAAGAAAATTTTAAATTTATTCACACAAACTTTTAAAAGGATTCAAGAGGGCTCGATCTATATGAAACTTGCTTTCAGCACTCTTGGATGCCCTAGCTGGAACCTGCGAAAATTGTTGAAAAGGCCGCTGAAATGGGATTTAACAAGGTTAAGTTCCGCGGATTACTTGAAGATTTAGATATAAGCAGACGCCCAGAAATCACCACGGAAATCAATAAAACAAAGAAATTATTTGCCGATTATGGCATAGCTATTTCTGGAATTTCCATCTCCGCCCGTTTCGCCGTTATAGATCCGGAGGAGAGAAAGAAGCAATTTGATGAAGCAAAACGTAACGTGGCTATTGCAGCCGAACTAGATGTACCGATTCTTCGAATCTTTGGTAGCAGAGTACCCGGGGGACGCACCCTCAACACTATTTAGCTTTCGAAACACATGATGAGTGGATTAATTCTTCAATCTGCGCTTGATTGATGAAAGCATCCGCATTCTCTGAGATCTGCATCATCCATATCGCATGAATGGTGAACCGCCAGCGACTTACGCCAACCTAGCCCCATATGTTATGGCCATTCATGTGAAAGATTCCATTATCGACGAAGGAGAAGCTATGAGGGATACACCACACTAGAATGGAAAAAATGGCATCCAAATTTGCTTGATCCCGAAATAGTATTTCCACGCTATGTACAAAAGATGTGTGAGCAGTTAAGCGGTCAGACGTAAAGAAACTGGAAACAGAGAGAATTATGATCCGTATTTCTGATTTTATCAATTAATTTGCTTCTTTATAATTATAGCGCTCGATTGGAACATTATTTAGCTAAAAACTACTTATTTTAGGTTAAAAACATAAATTATTAATATAATTAATCGCAAATAATATAGATGTGTTATTATTATGAGATTTTGAGTAAATAATGTGGGGGAGAAGCATCTTGAGTGTAAAGCAACAAAGATTTAAGATTTCACCAACAAGCAGGGGAGCAATCTTCAGACTAAAAAGATGGTTTTACCTTACATTCTATACGAAGGCGCCGAGCGAAATCAGAGAAAAGAATAGGGAGGAATGGCTTAAGCTTTCGAGGAGGTTAATTGAGGAGATTAGCGCAAGGAACGCTTCAGATAAGCCGGCTAGAATAACTTTAGATTATCAGGTTGGACCTAATGGCGAATTTATACCCATGTCGGTAACCGTTGAGCTAATGGAAATAAAGCCATACGATGTTGTCAAGATTTACATGAGGAAGGAAGCGGAAGTAGAGGAGGAAAAAGAAAAGGAGAAAGAAAAGCTGAAGGCTCAAATAGCGGAGTTACTTAAAAGGGCTCAGGAATTAGGATTAAGCCCAGAGAACCTCATTAAATAAAATGGGTTGCCCGCTTATTTAGCATAATTTAGCAGCTTCCAACTTTAAAGTAATGTTTCACAGAATACTCTATAGACATCTTTCATTTCATTTTTAAGAATTAGGGATGATTATTGTTTTTTAAACCAATCAGACAATTCTTTAGGTTTAGATGTTGTTTTCTCAGGTTTGAGAACAACTTCCTCAACAAATTTATCCCTAATCGGTTCATAAGCTTGCTTAAAGAATTTTCGCTGATCTAACAGGACTTCTCTATCGAATCTCTCTAAATATTCTAGAGCTGCCTGCCATGCTCTCTCATACGGTATTATATTTTCAATACGTTGAACTATTTGTCTATCATAGTCCTCCGGTCTCTGTTCCTGTCCCCCTATTATAAACCATCCCCTATCAGATATGAAAGCGACTTCATCACCTACCCGAATCGCCTTTTCCTTTCCAGTAGCCTCTTTTATACCAGTAGATCTTCCAGATCTAAGCGCTCTTCTGAAAGCGGCTTCTCTTGCATGCTTTTTAGCCCAAGCATAGAATATGGCTCTATTGAGACCGAACGACTTAGCCTTTTCTGGATCCCCCATCAG
>CAZOWB010000122.1:0-4428 GCA_964583315.1 uncultured Candidatus Bathyarchaeia archaeon
GGCTACGGGCTTCGGGCGCCCGTGACGGGAGTTCAAATCTCCCCAGCCCCACCACTACTTAAGCTTTTCTAATCTGTTGAGCTTTTATTGAAAACTTTAAAACCCCCGCTTCGCTCAAGTGCAATATAAGGGATATACGGTTGTCTATATCCTCTTTCCGTTCTCCATGAAAAAATAGGAGAGCCTCTTTCTTTGAAAAACCGTATGAGATTACAAGTGTGTCTCCACTGTTGAAGTAGTGGACGTATCCTCTTGCAAACCATTCTGCTCTTATGTGAATCAGGTTATCTACTGCAATTGTTAGGTATCCATTTAGGTATCCATGTTGATTTAGTATTTCAGGCAATATCATTATGATTGGGGGAAGCCTCTCTTTTCCAGCATGGCACACCATCTTATGGATGAGGAGTGGACGCCCGTCATAATAGTTGTGAAGCTTGGATGCGTAGGTATACCTGTAGCGAAGCAGTTTAAGAAAAGAGAGTCATCCTTAGCAAGCTTATCTATATTAGGTTAGGCCGGTTGGCTTCTCGTATCCGTAGCATCCCAAATGATCGGCTCTTAAAGTATCTACTGCGATAAGAATTACATTTAATTTCAATTACACATCACCAATATTTTTATGATTTCCGTAAATTTCGATTGCGTTTTCTTCTAGGTTTGAAAAGTGTGAATGTGTGACCTATCACTTGGATTATTTTCGCCCCCGTTTCCATGGATATTTTTTTAGCTATGTTCTCTACCGTATCGTTCACTAGGGCCGATTTTAAAACCTTAATCTTAATGGTTTTCCTCGCCTCCAATTGCTTTAAAATTTCCTTTATTTGCTCATCTGTCACGCCTCTCTTGCCTATGCGGATAGTCGGCTTTAGGGATTGTCGACCCCGGGAGTTTGAATGCGCCCGCATTACTTACGTTTCCTCCTTAATGGTCTTCTCATATGCTTACCACAATATAAACATGTAATAACTATGTGAGGTTCCCTTCTGGGCTGTATGCGGACTCGGGCGCTTACCCCTGGGAAAATAAACCTTTTACAATGTCTACATATCAGAAGACGGTTTTCTTTCGGCATGCGGGTTCTAGTGCGCATCGCAATTTTTCTCGCAATCTCAACATATCTCTGCGCTAGATCCGGTCTTTCATGAAGCACTTCTCTAGCAAGATTGAAAAGTATTTTAATTCTCTTGAGCGCTATCTCCTTAATCTTAGCCCTATCACTCATAAATTTTAACCTACGGGTTCACTTACTTCTGGGATTCTAAAAAATTGTAGATTCCCCTTAAAAGTCTGAGCCAGCTTAAATAAGAGTTTATTGAAGCTCTTAGAGCCGTGGTGTCTTTAGACTCGAATATTAATGAAAGAGTTCTTCCCTCTCTTAGAACCTTAACTCTAGAGCGGTATCTAATTGTCACCTTAGTCTCCGGCTTAATGGATTCGCATACAATTTCAGCTTCTCTCTCAGATGAAAACACAAAATGCAGAATTGCATGCGCCTCCTTAATCATACATCCCACACCACATGAGAAATTCTTATACGCGGTCCAACCTCGGTGTTGCCGGGTAAAATAAAAAAGGAAATGTATGCCCAGCAATCCTCCCCCTCAGCGACACGCATGTAAGCCTTATAATTTAGGGGTTTATCCTCCAGCCTAAACATTGGAACTTCAAGAAACTCCGAAATTTTTATTCTAAATTTCTCTATATCAGAATTAACTGTTCCAGAGGCTTCCAAGAATAATGAAGAAAATGATTCTTTAACCATGCTCCTCGGGATTCTGAATTCCCTCCGCAGCTTCACGCCTGAAATGTAAAGGCGCGGCGGGATCTCACTGAAGCTTCCATCAGTTACCTCAAAGAGTCTTATTCTCCCGGGACCGCCCTTCCATCTGTCAACGATAATAAATTTTTTGGCTCCTATCTGGATTGTTCTTTCAGCAACCTGTAGGAGACTCATTTTTCCGCGGTTAACTCTGGTTAAGCCGGGTATTGAGCGGGTGAGATCATTGCATAGGCTTCTGACTCTTCTTGTCGGTCTATGGGATGTTGTTAGCAGGATCATTTTCAGGGCTTTTAGGGCTGATCCCTACATGGAGGCGCTTTGTGCACTCTTTGCTATGCGTTCAGCCGCTATACCTATCTTTGTTGTGGGCGTATATGCTCCACCAGCGAACTTGAAGCCGCATTTTCTGCATACCCATATGCCGACGCTTTCTCTGCGTACGGCTTTTAGCCCGCATCGGGGACAGGTATGCTTTTTTCTCATCTCAGATACTATGCTGACATAGCGTTTCCTAACGGATACGCCGTATCTTGCGCCGAAACCTCTTGCTGGACCAACCTTTTTGGTTCTTCTACCCATTAGCTCTTCACCACTAATTTTCTTAATTCTTCAGCTTTCTCTCTAGCTATGTATACGGCCTCTATAATTTGTTGTGGTGTGAATGCTCCTTGACCGCCTTTTTGTATTGAACATATTTTTCCGTCTTTATCGAATGTTATGGTTAGCCGGGAGTTCATTATTTCTTCCTCCTCCAACCATGGGTCGATGACGAGCTTATCGTTTATATTCGCAAACGTTATTGCAACCGGGTAGTTTCTCATTGGTAACGGCACATAGTTTGATGTCTTCTTGACTTCATCATCCTCGATAGTGTATACTGGTATCTTAGTGTTCAGTAGGGCGGCTAGGGCTGCTAGGGCTGATGCATCTATAAGGTTCCCGTCATGATTAAGAACATAGACGTCAACAAACACTATGTAAACTTTTCTTCCAGGGATTAGGCATAGCTTTTCAAGGTCTATGGCTTGGGATTCTCTTAATCCCCTATCAACAACTCTCGCAAGCTCAATAGAGTCTTCGCTTGGCGGTCCAGCCTCGAATTCAGGTGACGCCAAAGGCACAAACTCTGAGTTAACCGTGAGAACTCCCTCGTTTGGCCTATCTGAGAATGGTTCGCCAACTTCCACTTTAATTCCAACAACAATCTCAGTCTTACCAAGTAAAATTCTTGCTGAGCCCTCAGCTTTCTCAATAATGCCCGTTTCCACTTTAATTGGGCGGTAATCGGTGAGCCCTCTACCGTCAAGCCTTTTACCATTAGCTATCATCTGGGCGATTTGCCTCTGCCTAATACGTGAAACCATTATTGAAGACACGACTCAACTTCCTCCTTGATTGCTAAATACTTAGCCTTTAAAGCCTCCTTCTGCATCCTATATATTTGTTTGCATCCTTCAATCGCTAAATCTAACGCTTGCTTAAACTCGTCAACTGTTAACAGTCCATCCATCTGGAGAAGCGATATCATCCCTAGATTCGGCATGTAGGCAACAGGCACGTCGGCTTCACCCTCTTTATCCTCCAAATCATTCAGATCTAAGACTAAGACTCCATCAACTTTGCCGGCGGCGCATGCAACAACGAGGTCTTTCATGGGTATACCGGCATCGGCTAAAGCTAGGGCGGCAGCCGTTGTGCCAGCGCATCTTGTTCCACCATCAGCTTGGAGGACCTCAATAAATATGTCAATGGAGGTTCTCGGGAATTTTTCGAGAAATATTGCTGGCTCAAGAGCCTCTCTTATAACCTTTGAGAGCTCTATTTCACGTCTTGATGGAGCTGGAGATTTTCGCTCCTCAACTGAGAAGGGGGCCATATGATATCTGCATCTGAGGAGAGCTCTATCTGGGAGAGCTAGATGTCTGGGATGAACTTCTCGGGGGCCGTAAACGGCTGCGAGTATTTTGCTTCTTCCCTGCTCAATATATGCTGATCCATCAGCATTGCTTAGTACGCTAACTTCCATTTTTATTGGTCTAAGCTCGTTTGGTTTTCGCCCGTCAACTCTTAAACCATTCTCATCAATTAACTTAACTTTTCCACCCATTAACTTACACCTTTCTCTCTTCTTATCATTTCGGCTATTCGATCCGTTAATCCGGAGGTATGTGCTTCCTGCGCTATCTTCTCAATTGCTAAAATAGCTAGCCTCTCATTATTTGGGCTTGGACCGGAAATCAGTATTATGCCGTTCTGTCCAACGGTTATTTTGCATTCGGTCTCCCTTTTGAGCAGGTTTATCATTGAAGCTTTCCTACCGATTATTCGCGGGATCTTCGCGGGGGAAACCTTGACTATTTGCCCTCGCGTTATTTTTCCGAGACCCGGTTCACGAATTGTGAGGATTGGATCAATTGTTCGATCAAATGCTATAACCTTAGCCAATATTAGATCTCCGACATCGAGGAATTTTGTTAAGTCATCTTTTTGTTGCCTGAAGGGTTTGTTTAGGGCATCGTTGGCTCTCAGAATTGCTTTGTAAGGCGAGTTTATATTAACAACCCAAACATTAATGTTTATGTCTTCTATTTTACCTATGATTTGATCCCCAACTGATGGAATGTAAACGGAGTTTAGTGCAACAA
>CAZOWB010000123.1:0-4415 GCA_964583315.1 uncultured Candidatus Bathyarchaeia archaeon
GCCTTGATGCGGCGGCGGGGATTATGAGGAGCGTGACGGAGAGTAGAACCCCCATTGTTCTGGATACTATCGCAACTGTTACCGCCGAGATCGTGAAGAGTAGTGAATCGTATAAGCTGGTTTTTAGCCCTAAGGCTTCGGCGGTCTCTATGTCAAAGCATAGGTATATGAATTCCCTATAAAATATTGTGGCGGCTATAATGGTGATTGTTGATGCAATAGCTAGATTTAGTACGTCGGTGTTCGAGAGAAGCAGAAGATCGCTTACTAGGTAGCCATCAACAATTATCCTTTTCTCTATTGGGAGGAAACTCCTTATAACCGCATATAGCATCACGCTTACAGCGAGCGAAACACTGAGCATCATTCCCAGGGATTGTTGTCCGCTCTTTCCCGCGTGGGACACAAGTATAGAGGTTGCTATACAGAATATTATTACGAAGAAGAAGGGGTCTACTAAGCCTGGAATAAGCGTTTGGATTAGAACGCCTAGAGCTGCTCCGCCTAGGGCAGCATGGGAAATCTCGGAGGTCATGTATAGGGATCCTCTTAAAAGCATTAGGACGGAGACTGGCACCGAGAGGGATGCAAATAATATTCCAATGATTGCTCTTAAGACGAATGGATCAAGCATGCTTGTCACCTAAGAATATGATTTGTTTACCGTTTTTCTCAATTGTTCTTAAGCATGGGTAGAGGGGCTTCAGTTTGTCCTCGCTTAAAACCTCACTTGGTTCTCCATATATGCATATGTTTCTGTTTAGGACTAGAATCTTGTCTGCTAGGTCTCTTATTGGCTCAAGCTCATGCTCTATGATGATTATTGTTCTTTTTTTCTCCTTGAGCATTGAGAGAACATTGAGTAGATTTTCTTGGCTTTCGAGGTCTAGTCCAGCGAAAACCTCATCTAGGAAGAGTAGGTTCGGATCAGATGCTAATGCTCTAGCTATTAAGACTCTTCTTTGCTGTCCTCCACTCAGTTCATTAAAGAATGATTCCCACTTGTCTTCCATGCCTAAATATGATAAAGCCTTTTTAGCGGATTCAACATCTTCTTTTGATAGGAATCTCGGAAATCTCTTTCTTAAAAGAATTCCCATTAAGACAACCTCGCCTACTCTTAGGGGGGTTTCATATGAGATCTTGTCTTTCTGGGGAACGTAGCCCACTAGGCTTCTGAGCTTTGTGCTTTCTGTGAAGGGATTTAATCCGAGAACCTCTACGCTGCCTTTAAATGGTTTAACCATCCCAAGCAGGAGCTTTATTAATGTTGTTTTTCCAGCTCCATTTGGCCCTAACACCAGTATGAGAGATGGCTTTTCAACCTCAAAGCTTATGTTATCCAATACTATGCGATTGCCTAGTTTTACTGAAACATCTTTCACCGATACTATGGGCACATTCAGGATTTAACCCTCCCTCTGACTAGGATAATTGTTTCAAGAATTATTATGAGTAAAGCTGTAATTGTAGTTAGAAGATAAATGTTGACTCCGCCTGAATTTGCCTTATGCTCGGAGAGGAGAGCATTATAGACTTGCCCAGCGTTATAGTACATAATTGCATCGTAGCGTTCTAGGCCGCTGGTGGAAACGGTCAATACGTATGCTATTGAGCATCCGGTTTCTTCGGAGATCTCTTTAAGGGCGTCACGGATATTGCCCATTAGGAGAGCTGTGTCTGAAACGATTATGCAAGCGTATTCCCCAGACTTGAATCCATTGTAAATCTTGCTTAAGGAAGCTGGATGTATGATTTCTCCCTCTCCTATAAGCGCTATTTCTGCTTTTAAGCCCATGGCTTCAGCAATATATTGCTCTGCGTAAAAGCCTATCACAACCTTCTTTCCTAGTAAACCATGCTTACTTGAGAGTCTATTGAGAAAGTTTTTAAGGTTGGAAACTTCCTTCTCGAAGAGGGCGTAATTATATGAGATCTCTTCTGAGTATTCTGGTTTTAGCGCCAAAATTTTATCTTTTATGGCTCTTGCGATGATAACTGCGTTGTCCGGTAGAAGCCAGAACCCATGAATGTTTCGTTCACCTTCAATCTCAAGTATCTTGATCCCGCTTAAATTAAGTAGGTTTATGGATATGAATTCAGGTTGAATATTCCTTGCTTCTGCAACCCGCTCAACAAGCTTTTCTTCCCATTCCATATGCCCAGTTATAACTATTAAGTCGGAGTTTAATGCCTCTTTGATGACTTTTGGGGTGAGCGTGAAGCTGTGGGGTTCAGCCTCTTCTGGAACTATTGAGTAGACTTCTCCAATCTCACCAACTATTGAAGAAACAATCGGTTTGAGAATGTCTATTGTAACGGCTATTTTTATTTTGTCTTCTTGAACAGCGACGCATGTGAAGGCATCTAAGCCCACTAAAGTAATGATGACGACCACTACGGCTATGATTGATCTCCTGAGCAACAGGAACTCCCTCGGGGTATATAGTTGTTATGAGGACACTTCTTTGGGTGCCCCAAAATCTTACACATTGAATTAACTATTTTTTCAGGTAGATAGAGTTCAATATTGCTTGCGCAGCTGCAAGCATCTTCTAAACTAACCGAAAGGAACCTATGTAGATACGTCTCGAAGATTCTGTGGTTCCTAAGTATTCTATTTACTTCCTTGACTCCCTCCTCTGAAAGGCTTACTCCCTTCCAAGGTTCCCTCTTAAGCAAGCCTTTATTGTAGAGCTTTTTAAGAATCTCGCTTGCGGTTGCGCATGAAACCCCCATAGCATTCGCTACCTCAAGGCTTCCAACGGTCTTCTTTCCGGAGAGTAGCTTGAAAACAGTCTTGAGGTACTCGGCTTCCCTTCTGGTTAGTTTCTTAGAGAACTTTTTAACCTCCATTAAATTTAGGTATATCCTAAATTAGGAGGAACCTAAATTTAATCTTTCCGCAAATAAATGGGAGAATGGATAGTGCGGAGGAAACTATAATACGAAAAGGAAAGCAGATATCGAATAAGGCGCCTAAAACTTCATTTATAGATTAATTTTGTGAAGTTTTCTTGATTTCATGCGCGTATTAGCATACTTTCCAGAGTTTTATCTGAGTTTAACGTATTGGATGATCCCGCGCTTCCCATTTATTAGCCAATCGGGATCTTCGGCTTCAAGCTTTTCAGCCTCGCCCTCTTTAAGTCCAACTATAATCTCTCCCTTTAGGGTGCGTAAAATTAGTATGGATGTTGGGAAATAGTGGACTATTTTTATGATGGGAGTTGTATGGGGCCAATGGCGGTCGCTTAGGAGCCTTCTGTAGTTAACGTCGCCCTTCAAAATCACTAGGTCAAAGCGTGAAAGCTCGGTATATAGTGATTGAGGCATCTCGCAGAAGTGATAGGGCGACGCCCAGAACCAGTCAGCTGAGATAGACAGGGTTCCTTTAGCTAATGCGGCTTCTATGCGTTCTCTGAGATTATTTAAGTTTCGGCTTGAGGCCTCATTAAAGGCTTTTATGGTTTCTTGGAGATCTTTCGGCATGGCATCTGAAACAAAGAAGGGGTAAGGTTTCAAGTAGAAGGTTATCTTGTCTACCCATTTATTTCTTAAGAGAAAGTCTGCTAGTAGGAGGTCGAATCCTAATTCTACTCCAACATTATCGTTCACGAAGGCAATCTGCGAGAGTGATCCTCCCTCAAAAATCTCTAAAACCTTAGGAAAATCATTAATCAGCAGGTTCTCTCTTTCTATCATCGCCTGCCTACGCCTAATGTCGTCTGCAACGGTTAGGTTGCTGAGATCAACACGATTACCCCATAAGCTAGCATGCAACAGATTCTCAAAACATAATTTTAGGTCTCCTATACTGTTTAGCGCTTTTATTGCGAGATCTAAGATGGGTAGGCTTTCACTCAGCTGCTTCCTCTTCAATTTTTGGAATGGATCACGCTTTTGCAGTGAACCCGGCTGAAAGTATTCAACGATCTCCAATAGCCTCCTATAAAAGTAAGCTTCAGCAAAGTACCATGGAAGCTCCAGCCAAGTTCTACCCTTAAATTTAAGCCACATGCGGTTCCATTCTTCCACGTCTGGGGCATCTTCGGTTAAAGGCTGGATTGTGCCGTTGAGTATCTCCTCTTTAAAGCGGATTAAACGCTTAACAATGGGTGGCGGATAATCATTATCGCTGATCACCCCCTCGATTATGCGGGGTTTCCTATGCAATATTGTCTTTTGGGCAAAGGAGCCTGGCTCTGAAGTCATTAAGAAGTCTGGAAGCTTCTCTTGAGAACCCATTTTTCCGCGACCCCTTTAGCTATGATTTCCGGGTTTGTCTCATTTAATGTCAACGTGAACTTTCCTTTTTAAGGCTATTTCACTATTCTGATTATTTTCTAGCATAAAGGCTTTTTTATGCGTCCGTTGAATAATTTAGTTAGTTCATGATTGTTAGGCTGATCATT
>CAZOWB010000124.1:0-4403 GCA_964583315.1 uncultured Candidatus Bathyarchaeia archaeon
CTCCAACCCTATAGAATTCATCAACCCCGCATAGGTCTGCGGCTACAAGAGTTAGAGAATCGATTTCACCGCTTCTTTTTGGAGGAGAACAAGCAACTATCCTAGGTACTCCAGCTACCTTTGCTGGCACAACCGTCATGATTACGGTGCTTGGGTATGATGCTTCACCGCCGGGAATATAGCATCCAACGCTTCTGATTGGACGGTGTTCCCAGTGTATTTTTACGCCTAATTCATCCTCGTACTTGAATCCTATCTGCGCCAGAATTTTTCTCTCGAATCTTTCAACCCTCTCCTTTGCAAGTTTTATAGCTGATATCTGTTTCTCGCTTACCTTATCGTAGGCTTCCTCAATCTCCTCTCGGCTTACTTTCAGCTGGTCAACCTTAAGTTTAACTCCATCGAATTTTGCGGTTAAATCTATGAGGGCTATGTCGCCTCTCTTTTTAACGTCCTCAATTATCTCTCTAACGTATGCTAATAGTTTCTCATTTAACCACCGCTTCCTTGGCCACCTATCCTCAAGAGCCAACTTTCGAGCTTCACTTATCTTCAGCACTTTTATTGGCAACTTCCGCCTCCCTCTCGCTGGAAGTTATTTCCTCTAGGGGAAGAACCTGCCTCGGCTCGTAAACAACCAGTCCTTGGGCTAGCTTCCTCAGTGCCGGAAGAATCTCCAGAAACTGGTCTTTATCTATTACGGTATTAACCGAGTACCAATTTCTGTCTGAGAGAGGAGCGACTGTTGGTTTCTTCAGAGCTGGAAGACTCTTTAACAGGCGGGGGAGATTATCCTTGTGCACATTCACAAATATATGAAGTTTCTTTCTACCGTCAACGACGCCCCTCAGAAGAGTCAATACATCATATATTTTCTCTCGTTTCTCTGGATCCCTCAGTGAGTCTTTATTTGCTATAAGTATGGCCGTCGACTCCATTAAAACTTCAATGGGCTTCAGATTATTCTGCTCCAGAGATTCACCTGTCTCCATAACATCAATTATTGCATCAGCGTTCTCTGGGGGTTTAGCCTCAGTTGCTCCGAAAGAGAGATACAGGATAACCTTATTGTTCTCTCCTTTCTTCCACCATGGGGTGATCATCAAAGGCTCTTTTTCACCGTAAAGCCGCTTGTAGACGGGGTTACTCATTAAGTATTCGGCTGAAACATTAAGATATTCCGTTGATATTCTTAGGGTTTTATTCTCTCGGTTAAATTCCTCCAGCAAATCGGAAAGGCTATTTACGTTAGTCCAGGCTTTTGGAATCGCTAAAACCAGCTTAACCTTTGCATACTCAAGGTTCAGTAAAATCTCAACGTTATTTACATGTGTTTCACGTAGCCAATCAACCCCGGTTATACCTAAATCGTGAAGTCCCTCACTGACGAATATGGGAATCTCCTGTGGCCTAAGAATTTTCAGTTCAATTTTGGGATCATTAATTGTTGGCCTGTAGGCGCGTTCTCCACTTGATATCACGTATCCGGCGCGCTCCAGTATTCTGAAGGTTCCCTCGGCTAGATGCCCTTTTGGTATAACGAAACTAACTTTATTCATAGGTTTCACCATTCGAAATTGAATTATCAAGATGCGACCTTAATGACTTGAAATATACGAAAATGAGATGAGGTTTTTGCTGATTTAAATATTTAACAAAATGAAACGTGAATTCCGAATTTAATAGTGGAAGAATAAATGAGCTAATGATGAACGCAATCTCCTCTTATGAACGCAATCCCCCAGCACTCTCTACACCACTCAAATAGGCTACAATTTTACCATATAAATTTTTTCATTACTTCAGTCGATGATGATAGCTAATCGGGTTTTTCTAAGCCGCTATGAAGGGTTTTAACTGGAGATTTAATGCTTATAAGATCGAAGAGAGCAAAAATCTCTCTTAGAACCTTAATGTTAGTTTAGTAGAGCGGCTGAAAAGTGAAGGTGAAAATCTGCGTCCCCATACCAGCCAAAAACCTTCCCGACACTCTCGTAATGATAGATAGAGCTGAAGGGAGCGGAGCGGATCTAATCGAAATACGCCTCGACTATATGAGTTCAGAAACCCTAAATATTTTAAATAGCCTAAAAGATGTTGTTAAGCGCTCTTCTGTGCCATTAATAGCGACCAATAGACATGTGGGTCAGGGCGGTAAGTGCAAACTAAGCGAGGGGCAAAGGCTGAAAACATTAATCAAGGCTGCTGAAGCTGGTTTCACATACATAGATATCGAATTAACAACCCAAGGACTGAGCGATTTTATCAATATGGCTAAGAAGAAAGGTGCAAAAATCATAGTTTCATTCCACAATTTCGATTTAACGCCGCCACCTAATGAGATGAATAAAATCTTTAGAGCGGAGATCGAGGCTGGAGCCGATATATGCAAGATTGTCACCATGGCGAATAGCCTCGTAGATAGCGTCAATTGCCTAATATTCACTCACGAGGCTAGCAAAACTGGCGATTTAGTCTGCTTCGCTATGGGGAGGAACGGTCTACTCTCAAGAATTCTCTCGCCGATCTTTGGTGCAACATTTACTTTTGCTTCTCTTGAAGCTGGCTTAGAAACAGCGCCTGGGCAAATAACTATAGGGGATTTAAGAGAAATATATAGGAGGTTGGGTGTCTAACCGTGGATGTGTCTGGAAAAACTAAGGTCTGCGCTGTGATCGGCGACCCAGTAGAGCATTCTTTAAGCCCGATAATTCATAATGCTGCATTTCAACATCTCAACTTGGATTACGTTTATGTAGCATTCAATGTTCGTGCATCTCAGCTTAAAGATGCGATTTTAGGCGTTAGAGGACTAGGTATTTATGGGTTAAATGTAACAATGCCCCATAAAATTAGCATAATTAAGTATCTTGATGAACTGGATGAAACGGCGAAGAGGATAGGTTCGGTGAACACTGTTCTTAATAAGAATGGTAAGCTCATTGGTTATACAACGGATGGTGTTGGAGCATTTAATGCTCTAAGGTACGCTGGATCCGATCCGCTAGGTAAAAAGGTTGTGGTTTTAGGCGCTGGAGGAGCCTCCAGATCTATATGTTTCACACTCGCTGAGCGTGTGCGTGAACTCATAATACTTAATAGAACCCTAGAGAGGGCTGTAAGCCTAGCGAATAACATTCGCGAAGTTTTAGGCGGAAAAGTAAATGTCAGAGCAGCTAGTCTTGTTGATGAGAACCTAAGGAAGGAACTGGAGGATGCAAATATACTCATTAATGCAACTTCAGTTGGCATGAAACCCAACGATGCCTACACGCCAGTTAAGCGTGATTTTTTGCATCGAAACCTAACGGTCTTCGACATAGTTTATAATCCGCTCGAAACTAGACTACTTAGGGAGGCCAAGTTGATAGGCGCCAAAACTATTGACGGCTTATCCATGCTCATCCATCAGGGAGCGGTCTCCTTTGAAATATGGACCGGTGTAAAAGCACCTATAGATGTCATGCGGGAGGCAGCCTTAAGAAAAATAGAGGAAACAGAAAAAGAGAATACATAAAGTTTTTGAGGAGTGTGACTGCTTGTCTCAGATTGGACGAGCTGTAGCATATGGCGCGGTCACAATAATTAACGCTATATCATGCGGTTTAGGAGCAGCCTTAAGCATAAACCTGAGGACGGAAGCCACGGTTAAGCTCACTGATGAGCCGGGTAGAATTGAAGGCAAAATCCTTTCTGATCCATCAGAGAGCACTATATTGATCGAAAGGGTTGTTAAACGGATTTTGAGGCGCTTTAAACTTGAAGACCAGTATGGCGCATATGTTGAAACCCAATCCAATATACCGATCGCACGTGGACTAAAAAGCAGTAGTGCAGCAGCAAACGCACTAACACTTGCAACCCTCTCAGCGTTAGGCAAAAAAGTTGATGACTTAACAGCCGTCAACATTGGTGTTGATGCCTCCATAGAGGCTGGCGTAACAGTGACAGGGGCCTTTGATGATGCATGCGCCTCCTACTTTGGAAACATAGTGGTAACAGACAATTATAAGAGAAAAATTCTGAAACAATTTCAGCCTACAGAGGACCATATTGTTCTAATCTATGTTCCTTCTAAGAAATCCTACACTTCAGAATCTAATGTTAGTCGAATGAAAATAATAGCGAATGAAGTTAAAACCATACATAAAATGGCTCTACTAGGAGACTACTGGCAAGCTATGACCCTTAACGGGCTCATATACTCCGCTGTTCTAGGCTATGATGTCAACGTAGCGGTAGATGCATTAGCCGCTGGAGCCATAGCAGCCGGCTTATCCGGTAAGGGTCCAGCAGTAGCCGCGGTTGTTCCGAAAGACAAGGTCAATGATGTACGTGATGTCTGGGTGAAATATAAGGGTGAAATAATTGAAGCTGAAATTAATCGTGAGAAGGCTCATACA
>CAZOWB010000125.1:0-4403 GCA_964583315.1 uncultured Candidatus Bathyarchaeia archaeon
GGCCTAAATTTGGGTTTAACATTTGATGTTGGACATGCGAACATAAATGGAGAATTATTCGATTTTATAGAGAGGTTTCGCGAGAAAATAGTTCACACCCATCTACATGATAATGACGGAAGATCTGACGCTCATCTCGGTATAGGATTTGGAAACATAGATTGGTCAAACCTAATAAAAGCCCTAAGAAAAGCAAACTATAAAGGAGCACTGGTGATAGAATCCAAAAACAATATTGAAGAAAGCATAAAAAGACTGCGGAGACTGCTCAATTATTAGCTTTTATTTAAATTTTTGTTTTTCGTTTCTTTGAGTCATTATCCATCTTTCGGGAGCGGTATTTCAATTTCCTCCAGATCGTTAGGTATATGAACGTTTGGAAATATTTTTTTGGCTTGCTCCAATAGGATATCCGGCTTAATGTATCTTGCACTTATATGCGTCAAGACCAAAAGTTTTACGCCGGCCTTCAGAGCTATTTGAGCTGCTTCGCTTGGTGTTGAATGCCCATCCTCTTTAGCTCTTTCAGCCATTTCATCATCAAATGTTGCCTCATGAATCAAAACGTCAGCATTCCTAGCCAATTCAGCTATCCTGTCTGATGGCCCAGTGTCGCCGGTATAAACAATTTTTCTACCAGGTCTAGGAGGGCCAAGAACATCCTCCGGCTTAACAATTCTCCCATTTGGAAGCGTGATTTCCATACCCCTTTGAAGTTTTGACCATAAAGGCCCACGTGGTACGCCTAGAGCTATAGCCTTCTCCGGATGGAATCTGCCTGGCCTAGGTTTCTCGATTAATGCGTAGGCTAAGGACGGTATTGAATGCTCAGCCCAGACAGCATGCACCTCATACTCTTCCTCCCTGCATACGGGCCCCTCCTGTTTAATTTCGTAGATTTCTATTGGGAAGCCTAGCCAGAATCTTATTGTATTGATTATCGCCTCTATGAAGGCTTTAATTCCGCTTGGCCCATATATTTGGAGCGGCTTATCCCTGCCTAGAAGCGACATGGTTTGAATTATTCCAGGTAACCCTAAAACATGGTCCCCATGCATATGTGTTATGAAAACCTTCATCTTGCGGTTAAGCCCCACCCTGGCTTTAATCATTTGTCTCTGAGTTCCCTCGCCGCAGTCAAACATTAATATTTCACCCTTACGCTGAACAACAACTGAGGGAAGCGACCTATCGTTTGTTGGCACGCTTCCAGCGGTTCCCAAGAAAATAATTCTCAAGCTCATTCTAATTCATCCCCGCGCTTAAAGACTGCGATCTCACGTGTGAGTCTCCTATGAACATAAATGAAATGGGATTCAAGATGCTTAAATCCATATTTTGGCCCTATCTCATGAATCCTAATAGTTTTTGGCGCCGCAATACATATTATTCCCTCATCTCTCAGAATGTCGGTGGCGGCTGAAAAGAACAATTCTATGAGCTCTTTTGCTGGAAAGCCAAGGGTTGAAGCCGCCGTGCCATAAGGTGGATCCGTAACGATACGGTCAACGCCCCCCACGGATAATGGTGGGTAACGGGCGTCCGCTACAATCAGCCCCTCAGGCTCCACACCGAAGAATCTTAAATTTTTCAGGCTTCCTTCAATCATGTATCTTTTAACGTCAAATCCCATTACTTGGCATCCCATTAAGCCAGCCTCAATCAGTAGGCTTCCAGTTCCACAGAATGGATCTAAAACCAGATCTCCAGCTCTTGACTGCGCCAGATTAACCATACACCTTGCAATTTTTGGTGTTAAAGCTGCAGGATGGAAGAACGCCCTTTTTCTAGGTCTCCGCTCCCATAGGTTCTTATGCTTTATTTCGGCGAGCCTTAAGCCAAAAAAGAACATTCCATCCGTCAATACGCCGAAGAAAGTCTTATCTGGATTTTTAAGGTTAACTCTCCCTCTCCTAGCCTTACTGAATATTATTCCGCCGATTTTCCGCTCTAATGCAAGACAACTAACATCTGGGGATGTTCCCCTCACTCTCATAACCCTAACAACAAATGAGTCATCATCTTCGAGAAATTGCGTAACGTTCATCTTTTCAATATTGGCTAATATCTCATCCATCGCAGCTTTACAATTAAATATTTCCAGGCAGCCAGCCCTAGCCAGCGCTGACCTAAATTTGATTGCATTTACGCAGCTAACATCAGCTTCAATCCTTAATAGCTGAGTGAACCCTTCTAGGATTTGATACTTGTATCCCTCAGCTTTAAGTATAGATTTAATCTCAGAGAAAGGTAGGGTTGGATTCTCACCTGAAACCAGAAAGAATATTTTTGCCACATCAATCCTCCCTAAAAACTAATGAATTATTTTTATGAAGCTCATTATTCAAATCACTGTTGAATAGCTCAATGCCATACTCATGAGGTATGCCGCATTTTTCACCTGGACCTAACGCAGTGTTATCAATGACGAATATTTCCTCTATGCCGGTTTTCCAGTCATAGAGCTGCAAAATCTTTTTAGGACTCTGTTCATCACCAAACTTTTCTGTTTCGCTCATTCTGTCTTATCTCCAACGGCATCGCTGAAGATTTGAACCCAGCAATCTATTTAAGATTTTTTTATTCGATCTCATTATTAATTTGCTTAGGCACATTTTTGAACTAAGATAGAAAAATAATTTAAGCTGAGGCCTCAATTAAAGAAGAATCAGGTTAATTTAGTGGTCAAATTGATGGACATCTCTAATGCTTATGTTTTAATTTCTGATGAAATTACAGCTTTAGAGTCGAAAGCAATAAGAGTATTTATTGAGGAGACCGAAAAACGCATAGTGATCAGACTAAAAATAATTCATAAATGTTCTCTATGGCTTTAACGGAAGCCAACACATGAATGGCAGTCTCTCGCTCTCCATTCCCCTTAGGAAGTAATCAAATCCGCGAATTTCAGTAGCATAAAAGTATGCGTCTGCAACATTTCCATCTTCGTTAAGCACTATAGTTACTTTTCCATGTCCCTCAATTCTGGTTGTTGGGGAGATAGATATTTCTCTTTTCTGGCTCAAATTATTCGATCCCTTCGCTTTTGTGCGCTTTAATTTTGAGAATATGAATGTATGGAAGACGAATGGATTACAGTAAAGTTCTCTCTTGATAGTCTCTTCAGGAATCCCCGTTCTCCTCGATATCACTTTAACGAGTAAAGCATACATGTTTCTCGATCTGTATAAAAGCGAATCAGCTGGCTCCTGCATCCGAAGCATGTAGATCCAACTCTTGGGCAGAGGGGGCGCCGCATCCATCACGCGTAAGTAAACCTAAACATATAAATCCTTGACTTACTAGGCAGAATTCTGGATCCGGTTCCCTCTCATATATGCCGTATAGGCGATCAAGCTTAGCGAGAACTATTTTCCTATTGCATTCTGTGCAGAGGATGCTCCGATGGCGCATTGGCCTTTTCCGCCGACTATGCTCTTTAAAGCGTGAATTATGAGGAATGGCATTGGAGGGCAACCGGGGATATAATAGTCTACGTCAACAAAATTGCATATTGGATACATCAGCTCCTTCAATTCCGGGAGCCTACTTGTATCTAGAAGGGTGTAGTCTTTCTCCAAAAGCTTTTTGATAGATACTATATTGCCGAGGGTTGTTATTCCACCGTGGGTCGCGCATATGCCTAGGGCAACGAGAATCTTGGATTTAGCGCGGGCTTCTCTTATGAGGCTTTCATCAGCTTGGGTTCTAACGCCTCCTTCAACTATCGTTAAATCAACTCTAGGTATCTCTCTTAAATCCATAAATGTTGGAGAATAAACTACTTTGAAATCTCCGGATAATATCTCTAGGAAGGCCTCACCAGCGTTTAGAAGCGACGAAATGCATCCAGCACAGCACGTTAAGGAGATTACGCTAACCTTCGTTTTTTCTCTATGCGTCCATCCAAAACTTAATCTTTATTTATGGTTATTTCTGGATTTTCTGCCTAAATCTCTTTTCACTTTATGAGCGAATGCAAATTCCCATATCTTTTCTCTTAACGTTACGTCTCTTATTTTAAATCCCGAAAAAGGGAGGTTATATTTTCCCTCTTTTCTTATATTCTTCAATTAGCTCTTTTGCCCTATCCATTCTAATCTTCCGCTCTTCAACCATTCGCTCAGCTATTATATCTATAAGCTCGCCGGTTGCACCGGCCATTATTGCTATGTTTCTCGCGTGTAATTCCATGTGTCCCCTCTGTATGCCCTCATGTGCAAGAGCCCTTAAAGCGGCAAGATTCTGAGCTAAACCAACAGCTGCCATAACCTCACCTAATTCACGGGCGGACTTAACCCCTAAAATTTTTAGGGCTATCTTGGCGATTGGATGAACCCTCGTTGCCCCGCCAATTATGCCAACCGCCATAGGAATCTCTATTGAACCCACTAAATCACCAT
>CAZOWB010000126.1:0-4355 GCA_964583315.1 uncultured Candidatus Bathyarchaeia archaeon
ATTTTCGTTCAAAAACTTGTTCAGGGGAGTATACAGCACATGAAAACTAGTTACATCAGATAGATGAACTATAACGTTCTCGAGGAAGTCTTTAAGCTGTAAAATCGGAACTATAGGAGTCCCTTTATAGAATTTATGTTGGGATGGTGAGAGCGATAAAATTATTGGTATGAAATACGCGTGTTTCCATCCGCCAATGCCTATCTTATCCATTATGTTCTTAGAGGCTTCAGCTAACGCCCTTGTTCTTTTAATCTGATCCCTTGCAGCTCTAATGCTTGCGGATCCACTCCATTTCTTATGCCAATGTTTGCAGTCAGCTGAAATAATTATTGGCCTTTTAAGACCTAATATGTCTATTTCCCATCTCTTCTTTAGCCATGTGAAATGTAAGTTCTTTTTAACCTTGAAACCGCTCGTCTCAAAAACTGATTTAGAGAAACTCTCAAATTCAAGCCATGTTAAAAATCTCGCCACTCTCTCAATATCCGCACCTAAAATAATAGCTTTCTCAGCTATCCTTAAACGTTGTCGATCACTGAGAATTACTTTATCACCATCTTCTAGTTTCAAAAATTCCTTCTCATGAAAATTTATTAAAATTCTTCTGGTTAGTTCACGAGGAACTCTAGCCTCTCTACTAATATCTTCCACTCTAACATGATTATCCTCTACAGTAGCCTTCAAAATAGCAACTAAGATTTCCCTTTCAATTACAGACATGCCTAATTAAATAGTATGAAATTGGGAAATTAATTTTAGTTACTATCGATTCCTCAGTTAGTTTAGAGAATCATTTGATTTCATTACTCAAACAAATAAAAACTGGACCCTCCCTTTAAAAAAGGGAAAAGAGTATTGAGGCTTGTTGATGCTTTTGTATCCATTTGATTATTCTCTTATTTGTCCTCGCCCAAGAATGAAATATTTAATGCTCGTTAGATGTTGCACGCTCATTGGTCCACGTGCATGCAGTTTCTGCGTGCTTATTCCTATTTCTGCTCCAAGTCCATACTGGTTTCCATCAGTAAAACGTGTTGAAGCATTCCAATAGACAGCCGCTGAATCAACATCCCTAATAAAACGTAAAGCCTTATTGAAATCTGAAGTTAATATTGCATCTGAATGTTTTGTTCCGTATTTGTTTATGTGAGCTATTGCTTCCTCCAATCCGCTTACAATTTTAATGCCTATTATTAAATCTAGATACTCAGTATACCAGTCCTCCTCTGTTGCCGGTTTAACGTCTGGCACAATTTTACGTGTCTCCTCGCAACCTCTAACCTCAACGCCGTGATCACGCAATGCGCTAATAACTCTCGGAAGAAATTCCTGAGCAATGTCTTTATGAACAAGGAGCTTTTCAGCCGCATTGCATGTACCCGGCCTCTGGCATTTAGCATTAATTATTATCTTTATGGCTTTATCTAAGTCCGCGTCATTTTCAACGTATATATGGCAGTTGCCGGTTCCAGTCTCAATAACTGGAACCTTAGCGTTTTCTATTACCGCTCTAATTAGACCTGCTCCGCCTCTCGGTATTAATACATCAACATATTCCCTCATTTTCATGAGCTCTAAAGCTGCGCTTCTCTCAGTTATTGGAACAACCTGTATCGCGCCGTCTGGGATTCCTGATTTTACGGCAGCTTCGCTCAAAATTCTTCCTATAGTAATATTGGAGTTTATAGCGTCTGATCCCCCTCTTAAAATGACGGCGTTACCGGATTTTAGGCATATTCCAGCCGCATCTGATGTTACATCTGGTCGGGATTCGTAGATCACTGCTACAACACCTAATGGAACCCTCATCTGTCCAATTATCAAGCCATTAGGTCTAACCCATGTTTTCACTATTTCGCCTATGGGATCTGGAAGTTCAGCGACCTCCCTTAAGCATTGCGCCATCTTTGAGATTCTAGACTTGGTTAAAATTAGTCTGTCAAGTAATGCTTCTCTAACACCCTTAGCCCTAGATGCTTCAACATCCTTTTTGTTGGCTTCAAGTATTTCTTCAGCATTTTCCTCTAAGGCATCAGCCATATTATATAATGCCTTATTTTTTGTTTCAGTCGGTAGTCTAGCTAGAATATAGGATGCTTCCTTAGCCTTTTTACATATGTTTAAAATAAGTTCGCTTATTTTTTCGCTCATTTATTTAACCCGCCTCTTCGCTAATTATATACATGAGTTTCCTAACAATAATTTCTTTACGTCTTATATAGCCTAAAACTTTTTTTATCTGGGATGTTTTTAAGCCTTTTATCAGATTTATTTCTTCACTTGAATAATTAACTATGCCACGTGCAAACTCCTTGTCATCTGGACCAACTATGCTAACTACGTCGCCAATCTTAAATTGGCCAGAGACGGATTCGATTCCAACAGCAAGTAGGCTTGCACCTTTGATAATCGCCTGTTTGGCACCCTCATTAACTTTAATCTGTCCCTTGGAGCCAGCGCCATAAGCAATCCAGCTTTTTATGCTAGGCATTCTATTGCCTAGTGGCTTAAAATAAGTTCCAACATGCCTTCCTTCTAGAATGTCCAACAAAACATTTTTTCTGCGGCTATTAGCTATTACAAGTGGTATGCCGCTTTGCATGGCTATTTCAGCAGCCTCAAGTTTAGTTTTCATGCCGCCTCTGCCGAAAGTACTTTTACCTTCAGCAATTTTCTTAAGCTCAGGTGTTATCTTTTCAACTATAGGGATTATTTGCGCTCTTCTATTTTTTGATGGATTGGCATCATAAAGGCCATCAACATCGGACAATATAATAATTAAATCCGCTTGGATAGCATTAGCTATTAAAACGGAAAGTATGTCGTTATCGCTGAAGTTAACTTTATAGCCCTTCATAATGGGCATTATTTCATCAACGGATGTGACGTCATTCTCGTTTATTATTGGGACAACATTTAAACTAAGTAATTTATCGAGAACATTACAGGTGTGAACATAAGAAACTCTATTCGCTAGATCCTCTTTTGTCAAAAGAACTTGCGCAACCTTTAAACCATGTCGCCTAAACAATTGACGATAGTGCTCCATCAGAATTGCCTGACCAACAGCGGCGCATGCCTGCTTGAAGACTATATCATTTGGATTAGGTTTAACTTCGAGTTCTCTTATTCCTGAAGCTATGGCCCCTGACGTAACGAGTATTATCTGATAGCCTCTTCTAATGGCTTCTGAAATTTGATCAGTAAGCTTACGCATTGCATCAAAATCTAAACTACCATCACCCTTAGTTACGCTACTTGTACCAACCTTAACTACGATTAGCTTTCCCATAACGTGCCCAACATTAAATTCTTATTTATTCCGTCTAAAATTTTTATTTCTTTTTCTTTCATCTAACGCATAAAAAGGCTTTGATATTTATTATTGTTGTTCCGTCATCTTAATATATACTTCGCATAAGCGTCCATTAATTATCTGATAAGCTGCTATTTTGCGGTTTGAAGGCGAGATTATAAGCCACACAATCTCAGGCCACAACTTCATGTACTTTAAGTCTATTGCAGATGGTTTTATGTCTGTGGGATGTGAATGAAAGAAACCTATATGTTGTAGGCCTTCTCTCTCAGCGTTTAATAGAGCTTCTAAAAATTCCGTGGGATTTATCTGGAATCTAGTTTCAGAGTTAAGTAAGTTTTTAAGCAGAACCATCCTCTTCACACGAGCTTCTTTTTTATCGTTTATATCTCCAAAAAGGGCACCGCAGATTTCTATGGGATGTTTTCTCTGGGCTTCCTTTACTAATAGATCAATCTGATCCCCATTTAATTTAATTATCATGTTCCTACCCTAGATCTTAACCTTTGAAAGGGGAATTTTAAGACCCTCAATTATTAAGTCCGAGAAGGATTTATAGGCTTCTTCTTCGCTTTTAGCTCCTTCAATTATTGTTATGCCGCTTTTCAATATGCTCGTTATGCCGCCAAATTCATTCCTAAATGTTATTCCGAGCTCAGCTTTAATTTTAATTTTGAAGCCTTTATTCTCGATAATTGAAGCAACCCTATTTAATTCAAGGTTAAGATTTTCTTTAGGAATTATTCTAAAAACTCTTCTGCCGCCTCTACTACATGTTTCAGTAACCAATTTTCTCGTTAGGGGCATGGGGGGACCTGATGGTTTTGAACCGCAAACTGGGCAGCTTTCAGCCTTCGAAACATCTATTTCCTCAAAAATTAAATCATTGATATCACAATGTAAAAGTTTATTTGCTAAGCGCGGTTCTCTACCGAGAATTATTCTAATAGCTTCCGAAGTTTCTATACCAGATATAACGCTTAGTAGGGAGGTGTGAACTCCGACAGTAGCGCATGTGGGCAAAAGCTCATCATTA
>CAZOWB010000127.1:0-4342 GCA_964583315.1 uncultured Candidatus Bathyarchaeia archaeon
AACAAACCCATAAAGAAGCCGGAAAGACCTCCATGCATAGCTCCAAAAAAGATCCCGAAGAATATCCCCATAGGTGCCAATAAAAAGATGCTGGTGACCCATGTGAGCAAGAAGCCTAATATTAATAGCGCTATACCCTTACCTATTTTCCCGATATAAATGTGTCCTATCCCCCATATTCCAAATATGCCTGCGATTAGAGCTAGAACAGCCGCTAAACCAGCATTCTTTCTTTCAATCTCCTTATGGACTACAGATTGCGCTTGAGAAAATTGATCTGCACCACAATAGGGACAGTATCTCGCATCTTGTGAAATCTCTTTTCCACATTGCTTACAGAAAGGCATCCTCAACATTCACCTACACATAATTAATGGAGGAATCTCCTTTAAAAATACTCGTTTTCCCTTCTTCTATATCTGACATTCTAAATTAAAAGTTTCGATAATTACTCACTAACCGGCCTTAATAGACTCAATCTTAAAACGCTGAGAAAGATCATAGCTATACCTATAGTTTTAATTGGTGATAGCTTTTCCCCAAGCATGAGTATTGCTAGAATCATCGATATTGATGGGTAAGTTATTATTATCGCTGTTGCCTTCGACAAGTTGATGTTTTTGACGCCATAATACCAAAAGCTGTTCCCAAGAGCATAATTAATACTGAGGTAAAATATCATCATATTTTCATATGGAGGTAAACTTTTCATGGCTTCTATCGGGTTTAGACCAACCAATATTAGAAGTGTAAGTAGAAAGAGTCCGCCTACAAGAAGCCTATACATAACAACTATGATGGGGCTGATGTCTCGCATTAGGTTCTTTGCAACGATATGTGCACATTGAAAGAAGAAAGGCGCTAACAAGAATAGGATGTCACCGATGCTTATCCCCTTCAATCTCCCCTCAGTTGTAATTAGGAATATTCCTAAAAAAGCTGTGAGTGACAGAATAATTTGTTGTTTGCTTATTCGTTCCTTCAATAATAAATGGCTTAAAATCATACTGTAAATCACCTCCGTTTGTAGAAGAAAGGTGTTACTGATTGGTGATAAAGTAAGCCCATAAAAAACCATGCTCATTGGTATGGAGGTTCCTATGATGCCTATCCATAAAAATTTAAGAAAATGCTTCTTGCCATAAATTAATGCGTCAACAATTTTCCCCAAAATAATGTTCACTATAAGAAGGATCAAACCTGATAATGTGAACATTAATGCCGTAAGAAGAAAGCGATTTATAAAGGAAATGATTTTAGCTAGGTAAATGTTTATTCCCGCCGCGGTTGTTGCAACAAACACGGAGAGTATTCCAGCAATCTCTGAATCAACATTTTTTCTCTTTAACATCATTTAATCTCACCAGATATGCGGAAAAATATCATAAAGAATTTTCAGTTTTATATGTGTTTATCCCCTCAAAAGGGTGCTATGTCAAATTTAGCACTTCATAATGTTCATTTTTAAATATTATACTTAACAATTTAAGAGAAGGTTAATTCGATAACGTTTTGGTGGCGTAGATGGGATTTATCCATCTTTATACTGGTAATGGCGAAGGAAAATCCATTACGGCTTTTGGTCTAGCTTTAAGAGCCGTTGGACATGGCTATAAAGTTATAATAGTTCAGTTCATGAAGGGACGAAAAGATGTAGGTGAATATAAAATTCGGAGGAAACTAGCGCCTAATTATGAGATCCATCAGTTTGGTCGAAAAGAGTTTATAGACTTGAAAAATCCCGACTCCATTGATTATGTCTTGGCGAAAAGAGCTCTCGAATTCGCCAAAAGGGCCCTAAAGAGAAAACCGCGTCTTCTCATATTGGATGAAATAAATCTCGCCGTCTCTATCGGATTGATTAAATTGGATGATGTACTTGAGCTTCTAAGGGAAATACCTAAACCCACAACCGTCGTCTTAACTGGTAGAAATGCGCCTAAAGAGTTAATTGAGCGAGCTGATCTAGTTACTGAAATGCATGAGATAAAGCATCCATTAAAAAGGGGCGTTCAGGCTAGAAGGGGAATAGAATATTAAATGAAAAATTTAACGTTTTTCTTAAGATTATCTCTTTTTAGAACTCTCGGTTTTCTCTCGAGTTTTAGTTGTTTTCTCCCCTTCGCAATAAACAAGGTATAGAAATGCCAGCGAAAATGCAACAAACATCAACGCAAGTAAGACGTAACTAAGTGTATTAAAGTATGCTTCAGCCACCATCTGCTTTAACCTCAAAAAAGAAATTTAGTAATCAAATATTTAAGATGTTGCCTTCTTCCATTCATTCATTAGGAAGTCATACATGTCATCACTCTCTTCGATCTCGTCATACTGGCCTAATGCCTCAGCAATTTTCTGTCCAATCAGATGATAGCATAAGTGAGCCTTCTTACTCATAACATGATAATAAAAATCGTCGCAGGAGCAGAATTCAGCATCCGGCATAACGAGATAATCTCCCTCTTTACCGACAACAATCCAAATAATCCTGCCACTTGGCTTAAAAACATATTTTTTAACCCTATTATCTTTAATCGCCTCCCAAGCCTTTCTGAAGCGCGAGCCAAAAAGCATGGCTAGATGAGTTAAATGCTCACCAGTAACCTTTCCCACCTCTCTAATCTCTGTGCAGATCTTTTTGAGAGCGTCAATTTCAGATTCTTTCTTATTCATCAGCCTCAGAATAATCATATGCTTAAATACAGAAATATCTTTCTTTAGTTATCAAACTTTTGCGTTTTTTCTCTGAAGAAGAACTTATGGCTTTATTTTTACCCCTCATTTCTGCAATGGTTCATCACTAATTCAGCCCGTCCATCGAAAATCATCGGGGCAGATAAAATATTGTGAAACTGAAAAATAAATCTTTTAGTCTCAAGAATTCGAAAAAGGTTAATTGCATTACTGAAACATATAAGCTAACGCTTAGGAAGGAGTGATAAATGTGAAAGATTTTTCAGTAGTAGACTCTGAAGAAGAACTAAAAAAGAGAATATGCAAAACTGTGAAGAGGCTCTTCAATCGAGGATTAATTTCAGCTCTAGGAGGAAACATCAGCGCTCGAATCCCCGGAGCCCGCGAATTCTGGATAACGCCAAGTGGAATTTTCAAAGGCGAACTAAAATTAAAAGATCTAGTAAAAGTTGACTTAGATGGAAATGTTGTAGAAGGCCTCCTAAACCCCTCAATAGAAACGCCCTTCCACGCAATAATATATAGAAAGAGAGCTGATGTGAATGCTATTGTGCATAGTCACAATCCCATCGCTACGGGCTTAGCCTTAGCTGGAATACAAATACAACCAGTAACAATTGAAGCAATTGCCATTCTAGGAAATGTTAAAATTGTGCCTTGGGCTATTCCGGGAACCAAGACCCTAGCAAATCTTATAGGGAAACATATAGAGAACACTAAAGTCCTAATACTCATGAATCATGGAGTTGTAGGTGTTGGAAGCGATCTACTCGAAGCTGAAGCAATAGTTGAAACGCTGGAGGAAGTTGCGGCGATTCAGTTTATAGCCCGCGCTTTCAAAGAAAAAATACCTTTAATCCCTAAGAAGGATATAGAAGTAATAAAGAGGATGCGTGAAATCTGAAAATATTTGTCTAATTGAATGAAATAGATGCTAATATTGGAAAAATTCAATAATAATCAGCGATGGTTTATGCTTTAAAATAAAAGAAATCAAGACATTAGTAGGAGAGTTTATCTCCAATTATGGTAAACAGAGATATAGTTGAATAATTTTGATCATCCCATTATCATAAACCAATTTTTAGGAGATTTAGCCACAATCTCATACATTTTTTAATTTCATTCACTATATTCTTTTCCCTAGAAAAATCGAGTCCGCAAATCTCCCTAAGTATAAAATCAATCCCACGCGGATAAATTTCCTTCATAAAGAATTCATCTGCTGGATAAATTTTTCCGTTTTTATCTCTTCCACGGAAGAGAAAGGTAGCGGCCACACCTAAGGAAGTATAAGTGAAAGATATTGAATGTTTTGCATCAAGCAATATGGCCCCAATTAACCTATCGTTTCTGGAGAGCTTTCTCGGCAGGTCTCTCCCAACTCGATATGGGGTGTCGCCGAGAGCTTTATTATTGAATCTCTGAATTAGGTCATCTATGTATTCTTTCATATCGCTTACGCTGAATTCACTTGGATATTCATGAATTAAGGCTTCACCGGATTCCAGCGGTTGTTGTTTCCACCCATGGGACGATTCTTGTCTTTTGGAGGGACGAAAATATAGCCAAGCCGATTACGGCGACATTGATATTGTATTAAAGCGAAGCTTCGATAATGGCGAAAAATGGCAACCGATGCAAATCG
>CAZOWB010000128.1:0-4274 GCA_964583315.1 uncultured Candidatus Bathyarchaeia archaeon
TCCGGTTTAACCTCTTCCTTTTTATCATGCACTACGTTCCCGTTAATTAAAAGGATTTCAATCTAGTCTAGAATAGGTATTATCTTTATTTTAGTTCAGAATATTATTCTATTAACGGGAGGCAATGAGCTAAATCGCTTCTTAGTGGGGAAAAAGATGCATGTTAAAGTTGTAACAGATGAAAACCTATGTGAAAACTGCGATTTCTGTAAGCTCGTGAGCAGATGCCCAAATACATACTGCGTTGGATGTTTAGCATGTTATTACGCATGTCCCTATGAAGCGAAGAAAATAGTTGAAGATGAGGAAAAAAGGGAGAATATTAGGATAGTGGTGGATGGTGTTCAGCAATATGTTCCGGAGAGAATAACCATAAAGGAAGCATTGAAGTTAAGCGGTTACGAGATTGGAATATACCCCAAGGAGGGAAAGATTCAGGCCCCCTGTAATCTAGGCGGCTGCTGGGCCTGCATGGTGATAGCTGATGGAGAGCCCGTTAGATCCTGCATAACCGGAGTTAAAGATGGAATGAAAATTGAAACAGAAATCAACTCCCTAGAACCCCTAAGAATAATTCATGGACCTGAACCGCATACCGTCGGCGGAAAAGCCACACCTTGGACCGAGGGGAAGGGCACCAAATATATTGAGGTTGCCATCTGGGCTGCTGGATGCAACCTCCGTTGCAGAAGCTGCCAAAATTACAGCGTAACCTACGATAATTCTTCTGAGGCTCTTACACCTAAGGAAACCGCTAGATTAATAACCTATTATAGGAGGAGGCATGGTGTTAGGGGTATGGCTATTAGCGGCGGCGAACCAACCCTGAATAGGCGGTGGCTAATAGAATATTTTAAAGAGCTCAGGAGGCTTAACCCCGACAAGGAAGCTAGGCTTCATCTCGACAGTAATGGAACTCTGCTAACACCTGAGTATATTGATGAGCTTGTTGAGGCAGGAGCCAACAATATAGGTGTTGAACCGAAAGGTTTACACCTAGAAACGTTTATGGATATTAGTGGGATAAGGGATAAGGAGCTGGCTGAACGATACTTAAAAACTAGCTGGGAAGCCGCGAAATACCTCATAGACAATTATAAGGATAAAGTGTATATTGGAATAGGGATCCCATACAACTCTGAGTTTATGAGCTTTGAGGAGCTAGCGGAAATAGGGGATAAAATAGCCTCAATGGATCCGGATGTCCAGGTTTGTGTGCTCGACTACTTCCCAACATTTAGGAGAAGAAAAATGCGGAGACCCAGCTACTATGAAATGTTAAAGGTTAAGAATATATTAAATGGCACTGGCTTAAACTACGTGATCGTTCAAACAACCCTGGGTCATATTGGCCCCTAAAAATAGGCATTTTCCATCATCAAAACTGGTTGAACTAAAATAAATGTTTAAGTGCTTCTAGAATCCCCCTCCAAATGGTATGTGATGTAAATGAAGAGAGAAACCTTAGATGTAGCCGAGAAAATCATGATTGACTTCGCTTATCGAACAGGTATAATGGGAGAAGGAAAACCCAGAAGATATTTATGGACCGATGCCTTTGCGGTATGCAATTTCCTAGGGCTTTATCTTCGCAGGGGCGATGAAAGATACCGGCAACTAGCGCTTAAATTGGTGGATCAAGTTCACTTTGTGCTGGGTAGGCATCGGGAAGATGATCCCAGAGAAGGATGGATAAGCGGCTTAAGTGATGAGGAGGGATGGAAGCATCCGACAATAGGCGGTCTAAGAATAGGGAAGAAGCTACCGGAGCGTAAGCCCGATGAACCCTTCAATGAGATTCTAGAGTGGGAGCGAGACGGCCAATACTACCATTATTTAACTAGATGGATGCATGCGCTAAATAGAGTCAGCCAAGTAACCGGCGACCCAACCTATAATCTATGGGCTATTGAGCTTGCAAAGACAGCGCATAAAGCATTTGTTTATGAAATGCAAGATGGGCGGAAACGCATGTACTGGAAGATGAGCATAGATCTCTCACGTCCATTAGTCCCCTCAATGGGTCAGCATGATCCATTAGACGGATTTGTTACATATAATGAACTTCAAGCCTCCGCCCCAAAGGATCCCAATTGGCCAAACCTCATTAAAGAAATTAGAGAGATGGAGGAGATATGCAGTGAGATTAATTGGGTGACGAATGATCCACTCGGTATAGGCGGCTTACTTTGGAATGCCTATTTCCTCGCCAAGCTGATCGCGTATAGGCATCTAGAACGCATGGATCTCCTGCTTGAAGTGTTGAATGCATCTTTACTCGGCTTAGAATTGTATTTGGCTTCCGGAGCCATTAGGCTTCCAGCAACCCGGAGGCTCGCATTTAGGGATCTGGGATTATCCATTGGACTTAAGGCCGCTGGGGAACTTCGAAGGCTGGTTGCGGTCAGATCGGAGTTTTTTGGCAATGAAAAGAAGGAACTGCTCTCACTAATTAAGAGTTTAGCTCCTTATGTTTGGTTGGCTGATGAGATTGAAAGGTTTTGGCTTAACCCAATAAATAGGAGGAGCAGTCTCTGGGAGGAGCATAAGGATATAAACGTGGTTATGTTAGCGACAAGCCTTGTTCCAGAGGGTTTTCTCGGAGCAGTTTCCCATTGAAGTGGTTTGCACGGTCAAAAATTAATTAATGATAAACTTAATGTATGCGTAAATTTTTTAGTAGTTTTAGGATTGTGAATTTAGGTCAGGTTTAAGAGATGGGTAAAAAGGCCGCTATTCTGATAATTTTGGGGTTGATAGCCGCCTTTGAGGTAGGCTATTATATATATTATATTACGGCGTGGAACCCCTAACTGAGGCCATAAAACCCAAAATAGAGAAAATCTCTCTTTCTTGGGGTAATGTTACATACGATTTTACGGAGATAATTGCTGAAGTCAGCGTTTCTAATCCAAGCTTAATTCCAATCACTTTAAAAGAAGTGGTTTTTGATCTTTACGTAAACAACATTAAGATTATTAGGGGCTCAAGTGAAGGAAGCGTGAATCTAGCCAGCTTCCAAGAGACAGTAGTTAGGTTGACGGGCATTCTGAATAATAGTATGATATCAGATTGGCTTGTCTCCCACCTCAAGAACGGCGAAAAAACAAATATTAGACTTAGTGGAAAAGCAGTATTCGACCTGAAGATAATGGAGCTAACCCGCTCATTCGAACATGCACTAAACGTTACAACAAATATTCTCGCAAGCATGAGCACTAACCAGGCTGAAACCATAATTATAGGCCCCACAGAAATAGTGCTTAAATCGCTTACATCCTCATGGGGGAGAATAGCATCTGAAGAAATAGAGATAAACCATGAAGCCGTAATCTATAATCCAAATCAATATCCAATTCCAATGACGAAAATTGAATATGAAATATACGCAAACAACATTAGAATAGGTGGAGGATCAACCCATAATCCAATAATTTTAGGGGCTGGAAAAGACACAGTAATCCAGCTTACAACAGTGCTGGATAACACCTTGTTGGATGAATGGTGGATAACCCACATTAGGAATGGCGAGAAAACAAAAATCACGATAGATATCTACTCAATAATTGAAATCCACAATATCACATATAAAATTAAAGTTTACAGGGCTGAAGGAAACATCACCACCAACATACTGAAATTCTAGGATCTAAATAAATTATTGAAGTTAACTTAACTAACAAAGTTTTATTACGTTATTTTGCTTAGCTAATCCGCCGTAAATAAGCATTCATCAAGATGCGCCTGAAAAAGATTTTTCACGATCTCCAGAAAAGGAAACGCATAAATTATAACTGGTGTTTATCTATCTACTAAATTACAAACATGGGTGATTAAATGGCGAAGGTTATTATTGACACGGACATAGGAGATGATATTGACGATGCGTTTGCACTTGCCCTAGCCCTCCATTCGCCGGAACTCGAGGTTAAGGCCGTCACAACAGTTTACGGCGACGTATACAAGCGGGGAGCGATAGCAAGCCGATTAATCTCTGCAATGGGCAGAGAAGATATACCTGTTGCCCTCGGCTGCTCAACCCCCCTATTAGGTAAGCCGCCGAGTAAGGAACCCATATACTTTAGAGCTCTTGAGAGCAATTATGCGGGGCGGAATATAGCTGATGTTGACGCAGTTAGCCTAATGGAGAGGCTAATCGAGAACGGGGTCACAACAATCATAACTTTAGGCCCGATGACTAACATGGCTCTGTTACTCCTCAAAAGACCCGAGTTAGCTTCTAGGCTTAAGATCATTATTATGGGTGGAGCATG
>CAZOWB010000129.1:0-4245 GCA_964583315.1 uncultured Candidatus Bathyarchaeia archaeon
TATTCTCGTGGCTCGCAAACTTTAAGAATCAACTTATTCAAGTGAACAGCCATCTCCTCTTCATATCGACGTGACTGTCAACAATTAAAGCTTCTTAGGATTGCCGCCGAAGATTCCCGTAGATATCCTGTTCGTCAGCTTTACCCGCTTTAGATTAAAAATAGAAAACCCTTTGGAAATCAGTAACTTAAAACTCGCTTCATCCGTCATAATTCTCATGTGAAAGTTATTGCATATCCGCAACGCTTAGCTCCTCGAACCCAAACTCGAAATTCTCTATAAATCATAAATCATAAGTGCGGGGTTTGGTGCTATAATTTTTCGTCTTTTTTAGTATAGAATTCTTTGTATAGAATTCTTTTAGGGCGCGTCTCCTTGTTAGGTTTAACTGCCTTTGGTGCTGGATGTAGAGGTATTCGGAGACGGCTCTATTAGCCTGAGCGGGTGTAAACAATTAGGCACGTATGAATTTGAGGGGGAAGCTAAAGGTAAAGACTCCCGCTACATGGATTTTATGGATTTGAGGTCTGGGTTGATGAGGGTGAAGCCGACTCTCCCTATAAGGTTCTTCCATTTTATGAGAGCGTCTAGAAGACTTACCGCTTCGACGGAAATCTAACTGTGAAGATAAGGCTATAGCGAGGTCTTGATGATGCTACTTGGAGCAACTTTAATCGGCGTCATAATAGCAATCGCCTTGGCTGCCGTGGCGATAAGGAGAAGCAGGTAAAAATGACTTTGATCTAAAAGTCGAGAGCGGCCCTCTTCTTTTTTATTCTACCTTTTTTTCTCAATATTCACGGTTTGCCCTTCAAAAGGATCACTATTTTCAGGAGACTGTCGACGTTGCCTGGTAAGTCTAGCTAACTTTTTCAAAGCTTCGGTTGCTATATCTGTTGAAGTAGGAAGGGCAAAAGCCTGATCAATGAAATGCTTTATGAATACTGCCAGTTTCTCGTTTAACAGCGCCTTGGCGGCACAACATTCATCAACTTCTAGCAACTTGATCACTTCTACTATTGATTCGCTAGCGGAGGTCTCCGTGCAAGGAATGTATCGCAGCGCAGATGACAGGAATGACGTGTAATCTAAGCCGATCAAATCTGCTAACAATGAGCCTAATGACTTTATTCCGTTGATGCTAAACAGCACTCCAAATGGAACGAAAACCTTATCTCCTGAGACTATTGGTTCCTCGACTTTAGCGCCTTCATAGACCTCGATGAAAAATATTCGGGCTTTTGAGTCTGGTCCGATAACTAGCAGGGAGTCTTCGCAAGTATCGATGGAGGCGCCAGCTTCATTTAGCGTGCTTATGAGGTAGTCGATGGAATCCAGATCTCTAACTGGCAGAATTACGATACGTTTTGAACCTCTTCTAAACCGGAGTTCCTCGACTCTTATCCCTCGTTTCAATCGTAAATTTACGATGTTGAGGATCCTTTTTACAAGTGGTAAGGCGCTTACGTGGTAGACGAGCAAGCCTCTATACTGAGTGGTTCCGATTCTGAGTCGGAGCAAGCCGTCGAAAATGAGGCGAGGTAAATTACCTAGTTGCTCAACTGGGATAGCTATCAAGTCGTCTGAGACATGGAAGTAGAAAGCCTCTCTTGGAGTGTAATATCTGACGGCAATGTTATACGCAGCCTCCTTATTTCTAAGCTGGTAAAGCTGGCTACCTAGAACGGAATAGTAATTTTCGCCAATTTTTAGAATTAGCCACTTAGGCGCAAGTATTGTTGTAGTATCTAAGGAAATAGATGCCGTTGGTCTCCACCTCCCGTGATCGTCAAGATATAGACCGGGCTTTGGAATCTGCACTATGGATACCGGACGGTCTGAAAATCGATATTCGAAAAACCTTTCAAGATCCATCACATAGTCATCGAGGGAGTAGACACTTAATCCCATTGATCTGCAGTATTCTATGAAACGTTTTCTTAACGTTAAAGTGGGAAAACGAAAAATTGTTGATTCCTCGGATATTTCAGGAGTTCCGCCAAATTCCGAACAAGCTCTAGCAAGCAACCATTTCTCGTCGGGAGTGAGCTTCCAAATCGCAGAAAATACGTTAAAGTAGATTTCGAGTATTTGAGCGCCTCTTTTGACGGCTCGGTTAAACAGGTTTATGCTCAAGGTTCCCGACCCGTACGTCCTTCCAGACTTCTCAATCCTACGTACGGCCAAAAGTGTTAAAACGCTTATTAATTTGTAGCTATAGACCTATTTATCTGTGGCATGGTCACGCAGGTGCCTAGAGTAGTGGAGCAGGTGGCAGACGAAATCCTTGGGCATCAATTAGGTAATCAAATCTTTCGGGACACGCCGTTAAATAGGTTGGTTAGAAGGCTTGTGGCAGAAGCTATCTATGACAGTAGTAGGCGAACCGAGCCTGCGCTAACGGCATGCCTTCTTCCAGAAGATCTCGCAACAGCTACAAGAAAGATGGAGGAAACTTATAGGAATGCGACATCTTTCTATCAGGTGGAGTTCTATGTCAGAACATCGGATCCCGAAGCTTGTATTTTGGAGTTAGTTTTGAAATTCTTATATATGCGTTCGGATAGCGATGAGCCCGCCGCACGCGAGCGATCATTACAGGTGACTTTAGCTCAGCTTTTGAAGTCTCACATTGTAAAGTTTGAAGAGCCCGTTGAGGAAGATAAGAAGCTGGTCCTAACCGCTTCTGCAAGGCATGCCACAGAGTTAGGGGTTTGGAAGGTTACTTTTATAGTAGTTAATGGTTCAAAGCTGCCGAAGTCGCAAACAGGTAGGCATCACCCTAAGACTATCTGGGATAGGACGTTTTACTGTGTGAGGGGGCTGATTACCGTTAGAAACGGCGAGTTCATCCCACCAGAGTCTGAGGAACACAGAGAGCTTGAAAGGGAAGCCGAAAAGAGGGGGAAGTTCGAATGGCAATGCCACTGTATTAATTGCACCTTGGTTACATCAAAACTTCACAGTAACCCGGTTCTGTTCTTCACACAGCTGATCGCTATTTGGAGGAGGCAGTACAAAGCAGAAGAAGTAGATTATGAGTCCGAATTGAAGGCTAGAAAAGACCTCCCACAGGAATTAAAAGACATCTTATTCAAAGTAATAGGCGCGACTGGGTTCAAAAAGTTAAGGCGTTTTCAGCTAACGGCGTTAATAGAGGTTGCCAAAAAGCTGTGGCAGGGTAAGGGAGGCGCGGTTGCCGTAAAGGCTCCTACAGGTCTTGGGAAAAGCGCAGTATACTATATGGCAGCAGGTCTGGCGGCCCTAATCGAAGACCTGAAAGGCAGAGGAGCTGGCACTAAAGCAATATTCTTCTTCCCGACAAGAGCCCTTAATGCCCAGCAGTTCACCCAAATCATCGAATACCTTTACAGGCTAAACCAAGAAGTAGGTGCTCCTGAAGATAAGCCGAAATTCACCGTGGGCTTATACATGGGGGTTGGCGAAGATCTGGAAATCGCCATAAGACCACTAAGTCCAACTCAGGTGAAAGATGGCGATCCGCTCCCGCCCCATCTTATCGGAGCTTGTCCTAAATGTAAAGGCAGTGAGTTTATCGTACGGAAAGAAGGTCCAAACAGGATAATTCCAGTCTGTAAGAATGATAATTGCGGCTACGCTTTGCGTTTTGTTTACCTTACAAACGACGAGACTAGAAGCTATTGCCCAACGATAGTAATAGCCACGCCTGACATGCTCCTGAGCTATCACCTTCCTAGATCTGACCTGCCACACGCGTTAGTCGGGGCGCCAGCTAGGAGGTGCAATAATTGCGGGGCGTGGTTCCCACTAAGCTATCAAGCAGCTAGGTGCATGTTCTGCGGCGGTGAGCTTTCCAAGAAAGTTTTCCAATCTGCGCCATCGATTATAGTATTCGATGAATATCACGTGCTTACGGGTCTTCAGGGTAACCTGACCGCCCATTTGCTAGGAGCTTTAGAGAGGCTTATGCAACTGTATGGATTCGGTAGACCCGTATATATAGCGGCGACTGCGACGGCGGGAAGGGGCGAGGAAGAATTACTGGGGCAAATTTTCGGAACAAGAAGAGGTGAGGTATCGTTTGTTCCCAACGACGGTGAATGGGGCGCATACTTCAAACGAGAAGAGAACCCGTCTCAGTTGATATTGATCGTAGATCCAGTATGGGCTACTGTCAAGAAGACTGTGTCTTGGTGGGCAGTCAACTACTGTGACTTGTTTAGGCAAACCCTTGAAGGAATCAACGATCCTCGGGAAGTCGAA
>CAZOWB010000130.1:0-4222 GCA_964583315.1 uncultured Candidatus Bathyarchaeia archaeon
TTACTTACAGAAATGGTTAAAGCGTTAGAACACGAATGGGATCTCAGAAAAAAAGAGATAAACGATGTATATGAAGACCTTTATAAAGCGCGAAAACTATAATTGTGAATGGTGATTCCATAATATAACAACGTTAATACAGATGTTTTTCCTCTTTTCTTTTCGCAGGAAGTTTAAACCGAAAAATTTAACTGCTAATAATTCTCATTAAAAATTTGTTATCTCAATAAAGTTATTATAGGATGGCAGAAAATCATGAAGGCAGCTGTACTTTATGGAAAAGAAGATATGAGAATTGAAGAGGTTGACACGCCTAAAATAAGCGAATATGAAGTCTTAATCAAAGTTAAAGCGTGCGGCGTTTGTGGAACCGATGCACGTGTATATCACCAAGGCATTGAAAAAAGATGGAAAAGTCCGATAATCATGGGACATGAGATTGCCGGTCAAGTGGTTAAAGTTGGAGAGAAAGTGAATAATTTTAATGTGGGTGACAGGGTAACTGTAGCCCCGATTTGTGGATGCGGCACATGCGACTTCTGCCTCATGGGGAAGGAAAACCTTTGCAGAGAAGCCATTGTAATCGGAGCGAACTATGATGGAGGATTCGCAGAATACATGAGAATACCTGAACCCTATGTTAGACTCGGCGGGCTAGTTAAAATTCCAGATGAATTATCCTATGAGGATGCAACGCTCGCTGAACCTGTAAGCTGCTGTCTGCATGGAATATTAAAGGCAAACATTCAGCCTGGTGATACGGTTGTGGTCATCGGTGACGGTCCAATTGGACTTATACATATGCGATTAGCTAGCTCCCTTGGGGCCTCAAAAGTTATCGTCACAGGTCATCATGATGAAAGATTAGAATTAGCGAGGAAATTAGGCGCTGATCTTACATTAAATTCAAAGAGAGAGGATGCTGTGAAAACGGTCCTAGATGCCACCAATAATAAGGGAGCGGAAAGAGTTATAGTTGCTGTGGGAAGTATCCGTGCGGTGGAACAGGGAATAAAAATGCTAAAGGATGGCGGATCTATCGTCGTATTTGGGCAGTACGCTGAGCCCGGCTCCCTGATTCAACTCGATCCGGATCTATTCAACTTTTCTGAGATTACGGTTACTGGAAGCGTAGATGCAACACTCGAAGAATTCTATAGGAGCGTATTGTTGCTTCGAAAGCTAAATCTAAGGCCTCTCATAACCCATCGATTCCCATTGGAATCAATCATAGAAGCAATTAAAAACGTATGGAGTAGAAAGGGATCTAAAGTAATAATTAAATTTGAATAACCCCAATTTTCTTTAATCTATTGCATTCTTCAATTGGTCTGATCTTCCCCAGTAGTCGCTTACTTTTATCCAGAAATAAAAAATTTTTACATTGAGGGCACAAAAGGCTTCAGCTCACATTTTTCTGAATGGATAACCACGGTTGCCTTTCTTAGTCCTTCCGATTCAGCCGTCAGCTTAATTTCTCCAGGTTCCCATTCTGATTGCACAATGACCAAGCATAATCCGTTAAATGCCCGCCTTTCATTAGCCTTATCCGGTTCATGGCTACTCGGGTCACCGTTGCCAACACCAATGATTCTTCCGTTTCCGCTGATTGTAAATTTCACTAGATTGTTCGCCGTGGGCACAATTCGTCCTTCATCGTCAACGATAGCTACAGTAACTATGGAGACATCTTGGTTGTCAGCTTTAATCTTCAATCGATCAGGTATAAGCCGTAACGCTGCGGGTGGCCCCGTTGTTTCAACTCTAGTCATCGCAATCCTTTTTCCACCTTTATAGCCCTTAGCCTCAAGTTTACCTGGCTCATATTCCACCATCCACTCTAAGTAAGAGTTTCTGGGCATTTTCTTTCTGCCAAGGCTTCTTCCATTTAAAAGTAATTCTATCTCTTCACAATTAGAGTAACATCTAACCCTGATCTTTTCCCCCTCCTTCCCCCTCCAGTTCCAGTGCGGAAATATATGTAAAACAGTCTCATCACTCCACCAAGCCTTATAATAATAGTAAATGTCTTTTGGAAAGCCGCATATATCCATGATGCCGTAGTGGGAGCTTACACAGGGCCAACCATAAGGTGTGGGTTCTCCTCGATAATCAAAGCCTGCCCAGACAAATACGCCGGCTACGAAGGGGCGTTTAACGAAATATTGCCACATAGCGTCTGGTGTAGAACCCCAGGATGGAAGAGTTGTGCCATGAGCGTTCACGTAGCCTCTTTTTTCATCATTAACGTAAATACCTCGTGTGCTAAGTGTACTTCCCGTCTCAGTTGCAACTATAGGTTTTTCCGGGTGATCCTTATGGAACTTATCAATGTCTCCACAGCGGATGTAATTGCATCCTTGAACATCATTAATTAAAGAGAATTTGCTTCCCCAATTCCCGTTCATAGCTGTTGTAATTGGTCGTAGGATCCAAACGTTTAGCCAGCCGTTTCATCGTAGCAAGAATACGTGCGCCCACATCCGTCCCTTGGATCTTCATCTCCTCATTACCTAGACTCCACAAAATTATGCTTGGATGGTTGCGGTCGCGGAGAATCATGCTCTTTAATTGGGATAAAGCCTCCGGAGAACTCCCCATCATACGGTTTTCATCAATAACCAACATGCACATTCGATCACATACGTCAAGTAATTCTGGTGCAGGCGGATTATGTGCACATCGAATGGCGTTACATCCCATCTCCTTCAGTTTTTCAATTCTGTACTCGTGAATGCGATCGGGCAGGGCCACGCCGACTCCTGCGAAGTCCTGGTGGATACAGACGCCTTTCAGCTTTAATGCCTTTCCATTCAGGAAGAATCCTCTTTCCGGATCGAACTGAATTGCGCGAATGCCGAAGTTTAATTCTATTTCATCAACTGCTTCATCTTTCTCCTCCACTATTTGAACCAACCGATAAAGATTAGGTGAGTCAACCGACCAAAGCATTGGGTTCTCAATGTTAACTAGCTGAGTGACTTCCCTTTCTCCCCAGGCTTCAATATTTAATTCTTCAGATTGGCTCCTTGCAACCACTCGGTTTTCCTTATCAAAGACTATTGAAATTAACTTGCAGGTCACGTTTCTATCTTGTTCATTCAGAATTTTTGTTTTAATTGTTACTTTCGCTGAGAGGCTTCCTTTCCTTCTTGTAAGATCTGAATACACAAATGTACCCCAATGAGCTATATGTAGCGGATTGGTCTTCACCAACCATACATGGCGGTAAATGCCGGCTCCCTCATACCACCATCCCTCAAAGTGGCTGGCGTCAACTCTCACAACCAGAACATTTTTGCCACCGTAGTTTGCGCAATCAGTAATATCATATCGGAAGCTTGTATATCCGCTTAAATGTCTCCCGAGAAAATGCCCATTTAACCATACAATACTGTCACGGAAGACTCCATCAAACTCTATTGATAATCTTCTTCCCTCATCCGATTTCGGTAAATAGAAGGTCTTACGGTACCAACCGATCGTAGTTGAGGGCCACCCTCTTCCAATGGGCTTAAATCCATGAGACCTATCAGCCCTTGGATCAAAATCTAGTTCAACAACCCAGTCATGCGGCAAATCTATTTTTCGCCATGAGCTATCATCAAAGTCTGGATGCGCCGCCCCGCTAGCTTCCCCAGCTTTTATAAAGGTTCCTCCGTGATCATCTTGTGAAGCACCAAACCCGAAATCACGGATAACATCGCAGCCATCTCCAAGGTGAAATCTCCATCCTGGATCCATCAAAAGCCTCTCACGTAATTTTCTAAATTTTTCAACCATCCTGATTCCCACGTAGATCTTCTTTTTATAGAAGAAATAAGCTTTAGCAATTTAAATAAAGTTATGCGGTTTTCCCTGAATTCTCAGCTTTGGACTGTGCTGAACATATTCGGTCGTTAAAGACTGGCAAAGACACTAAAAGTATTAAAATAATTTTAAATACTGAACTAACTGATTTATTTTTACTTCCACTGTTAGGAGAGGATTGTTTGACAAATAAATCCGACAACAACTTGTCCACAGTATGTGAACCCCTAATAATAAGTGAAGCACAGAGCTTTCATCTTCGAGTGCCAGTGCCCCCCTTGAGAGTAGATTCACAAAGTACGCTCAACGCTTGGGATGTATTAGCGATAAAACTTACCACTAGCTCAGGAATTGAGGGATGGGGTTATCAATGTGGCTTCGGAAATGTAATATCCGTTTTAAAGATTTTCCT
>CAZOWB010000131.1:0-4196 GCA_964583315.1 uncultured Candidatus Bathyarchaeia archaeon
TCTTCGATTGGATTGGCTATTTGAACTGCTGGCCTAGAAACTTCCTCTGATTTCTCAGTTAGCTCCAACGAAGCAAAGGTTACACCATGTATTCCGTCTCGACCTGTTTTCCCGCCTGCCAAAATGAGGTGATCTCCTGCTTTAGCTTTTTTCGCATATTTGCTTATTGGCAGTATGCCGACGCAACCACAGTAGACTACTACATTACCTGTATAGCTATCATCGAAGTATATAGCTCCATTGACTGTTGGTATACCCATGTTATTACCGTAGCTGCCAATCCCCGCTACTACGCCTCTAAAGATGTATTTTGGATGTTTTATTCCAGGTGGGAGCTTTGCGAAATCGTAGTCTAGAGGCCCAAAACCCAGTACGTCTGTGCATGCTATTGGATCCGCCCACACTCCTAGTATGTCGCGTATTACTCCGCCAATTCCGGTTGCTGCTCCTCCGAATGGTTCTATGGCTGATGGATGGTTATGTGTTTCAACTTTTACGGCGATTCCATAGTCTCCTTCGAAGTGAACTATGCCTGCATTATCCTCGAAAACTGATATGCACCAAGGCATATTAAGTTCGCGTGTAACCTTTGCTATGAACGTTTTGAAAAGCGAATTGATTTTTTTCCCGTTTGGAAGAATAACTGTGCCCTTAAAAGTCTTATGATAGCAATGTTCGCTCCAGGTCTGTCCGAGAGTTTGTAGTTCAATATCCGTTGGGTTTCTCTTTTTCTCTAAGAAGTAGGCTTTTATAGCTTTCATCTCCTCAAGGTTTAGAGCTAAGCCCATTTCCTCGCTTACTTTAATTAGATCCTCATTGCTTGCTTCAAGGAGGTTAATTTCATAAATTTCGAAGGGCAAATCTTTTTTAACGTATAATTGCTTTCTCATCCTTATTTTTCCTCTATCCTGTACCTATAATCATCTTTAACAGGATTCGCCAGTAACCTTTTACACATTTCTTCAACTTTAGCTTTGGCGTCCTCAATTGAAGAAGCCTCAAGAATTATTTCATAAACCTTACTGACTCTGACGGATTCCACAGGATACATTAACTCCAAAAGGGCATCTCGAGTTGTTTCTCCCTCTGGATCAGAGTGACCTGGCTTTAGACTAACTTCAACTCTAGCAACATACTTCATAGGATAAAAGAGGGAAATAAGATGGTAATTAACTTTTAGGCTCAAAACCATACATTTGTTAAAAATCGATGCATCCATAACAAGTTTATTCATTTTGTGGATGCTTCTTAAAAATGAAAAGAAAAAAGGATAATTTACAGTTATTTCCAGAAGGATGGTGGTGCTGCTTCAGGCTTGCCGTCTAGCTCAAGAGCTATAACCGTATCTATTGGATCAGGGGGTCTTCTGGGAAGACCATGAATAAATAGGCGGTCTCCTTTCTGCTCAAATGAGAGCGATTCTCCAGTTGCTAGCATGTAAGCTCGAAGAACCTTATTTTTTATTCCAGCTACGCACATTTCTCTACCTGGCCAATAGAAAACATGTATATAGACCTTGTTTCCCTTGGCTGTAATCTGCCCAAGATGGGCTGCTTTGAATGGGGCGGCTCCAGCACCATAAATTGATTCACCATTTCGCTTTAACCATTTTCCTACAGCCCTAAGCCTACGCACATAGGTTTCAGGTATGCTTCCATCAGCCCTTGGCCCTACATTCAAAAGCAGATTTCCGTTTCCTGCAACGCAACGCACTAACAGGCGGATTATCTCTAGAGGGCTCTTTAGATGTCTATCGCCAGCATGGTATCCCCACCAAGCCTCACTTATCGTCATACATGACTCCCAAGGTCTATCATGATACTGTATATGCTGCTCTGGGGTCTCAAAGTCTTCTGGCAGACCTGAGCGATTATTCATTATTATGTCTGGTTGAAGATCGCGAACCATAGCATTTAGGCGTTTTGATTGCCAATCCTCCGCGGTATATGGCCATGCACCATCATACCAGAGAATATCTATTTTTCCATAATTTGTCATTAATTCGCGCACTTGTGCGTGCACATATTCCCGGAATCTAGCCCAACCCTCCGGGTTTTTAGCTGGTCCATCCCAATATTCAGGCCAGCGCCAATCTAATAGCGAATAGTAAAAGCCTATACGCATGCCAGCTCTACGACATGCTTCAACATACTCTGCAATAAAGTCTCTTTTGGCGGCTGCCGCCTTTACTGATGTAAAATCTGAAACTTGGCTGTTCCATAAGCAAAAGCCATCATGATGCCTTGTTGTTAAAACCATATAGCGCATTCCAGCTTCCTTAGCCAGCATAACCCACTCATCAGCATTAAATCTTTTAGGATTAAATCTTCTAGCTAGCTTAGCGTACTCAGCTTTTGGTATGCGCTCAAAAAACATTACCCACTCTCCACGCGCTGGAATAGCATATAGCCCCCAATGGATGAACATGCCGAATCTAGCTTCAATCCACCATTTTAATCGCTCCGGAACTTTGGAGGGAGGAAAAGACAACAATATTACCTCCTGGATCTAGATTATAAACCACGAAAGTATTTAACTTTTAAAAATATATTCATCGATTAAAATGAGGGAAATTTTAGGTGAAAGCATACTAGTTTCTTGTTTTCGTAGATTATTGATTGTGGAATGGATTCTCTTTATCTACTCCCTCATAAGAATAAAAAGAATTTTTAATTGATTTTTAGATTAAACTCTTTAGATATTCTACGCATTTTGGTAACTCGATCTCCGGTTTTCCAGGTATGCGACATTCAAGAGTCATAAAATTTCTGTAACCTATCTTTTTTAGTGCATCAAAACCAGACTTAAAGTCTATATGTCCATATCCAGGCAATAGACGATTGCTGTCTGCTAAATGAACATGGAGTATGTAATCTCCCGCCTCTTCTATGCTCTTCGGTATATTTGCTTCTTCAATATTCATATGGAAGAAATCTGCCATTACTTTTACATGTTCCCTTCCAACAGCTTTGCATATTTCAACTGCCTGCTGAAGCCTATTAATGAGGTGGGTCTCATAGCGATTTAATGGTTCGAGCAAGACGTATGCGCCAACATCATCAGCGTATTCTCCTAGAATCTTACATTCCTCAATAAGGATTTTGTTTTCAACTTCTTTAACATCACTATATAGTGGGTATAGATCCGAAATTTTTGGACCGCTGAAAGTTGGAACAGTTATTACTCCAACTCCCCCGAGATCAGCGCATATCTTGAGCCTTTCTTTTATGTCTCTTATAGCGATCTCTCTGGATTTTCGGTCAGCCCCAAGTAAATCTCCACCATACCCGCTACAAACTGTTGAAAGTTTAATTTTTGACGTATTTAACGCCTCTTTAACCTCCTTAAAACGTTGCGGTAGGTCATTCCCCCAAATCTCTATGCCTTCAAACCCATACTTTTCAATGTTCCGTAGTTTTTCGCTTAGAGTTTCGCCTGGAATTAAATTCTCTTGAATAGATAATTTCATACATATTTCACCTCTAAAATTTAGCTTAATTTATCCGAATATAAATTAAAATGGTTTTTCTCTCCATAATTTTATGGTTTCAAACCAGAAGATTGCGCAAGCTATAATGCCAAAAATTATGGCTACAACATTATGCAGACTCCAGCTATGCCCATAGAATACTAGATAAAAAATTAACATTGTTGAGAACCACAATGAATAGAATAGAAATCTTGGAATCATGAAGCGGCCGAGCCTCATAAAAAACCTTAGAACCCCGACTTTTACTTCCTTAGCAAGAAAATATTCACCTCGAGGGGTTCTTTCAACTAAACCTAGGGAGCAAAGCTTTTCTAAGTGATGAGCTGCAACGCTTGGACTTGAAAACCCTAAAGCCCTCTGAATTTCTCTGACGCCAACAGGTGAACCATGAGACTTAAGCATAAACAGGTACACGAGCAAAGTCTTCCCTTTGAGATAAGATTCTATTTTAGTTAGAGAATCTCTGTTCTCGCTCATTATTTCTCGCCAATCCGCAAAACAAATAAATTTCTATTCAACGAAATATAAATACTACATGCTAAAGAAACCCTTAAAAGACTCGATATAAAAAGAAAAATTATGGTGTGGCCGCCGTAACGTAGAGGCTTCATCCTAAGCCGCGTAGTCTGGTAGCGTACAGACATCCGAAAGGGATGGTATAAGCCTGTGGAGCCTGGAGGCCGGGTTCAAATCCCGGCGGCGGCCT
>CAZOWB010000132.1:0-4129 GCA_964583315.1 uncultured Candidatus Bathyarchaeia archaeon
TTTGGGTATTATAAGCGATATTACTGTCCATAAGCTAATGATTCTGTCATTTCTAACGGGAGCGCACTTAGCCATATACTACTTTATGATGGAGCTGAGGAAGTATAATTTTGGACTATTTCTGACAATATCAGTCAGCAGCCTATTTTATACGCATTTGATTTTCTGGGCTCTAAATGGGTTCTACGATGCCATAGCAATCCTATTCATCATTCTCGCTATAAAATACTGGAGGGAAGGTTCCAGTTTGAAGAGCTTGGTGATTCTTACAGGGTCATTTTTCCTCCATTATCGCTCCATATTCTATTTGCCTCTCTGGATCACCTTATTTGCGAAGATTTTGCTCCAGCACAAAGATGACCTATGGAGCCAGCTTACACATTTAAACAGGCTTAGTCTTTCCTTCCTATGGTTTCTTTCAGTTGCCTCACTTAACTTTTACACTATCTACTTGAGCTTCTTTAACAGATCGTGGAAAATACCTGTTGAATGGCAACCCTCAGTGATAAACATCTACAGCGGCAAGTTAGATGCGCAGATACTGTTACTCACATTATCGGCGATAACATTTCTCATTTTAGTGAAAAGAAAATCTTACATAACTTTTTTTAGTTTGTTACTTTGTCTGGCTTATATGCTGTTTACGCCAAACTGGATGCACTGGCACAACCTCTTCTTTTTTCCAGCTTTACTATTATCCCTCGATAAAACTTCAGTGGAAGTAGCATCCTTCTGGCTGATAACCATCATATATTTCACAACAGGGTTTATATCTCCTCTTTGGATCTCACAGCTACTACAAACAATGTTTCAATAATCCATCTTTATTCGTAATTTCTCAAATGCAATCATCAATAATATTAAAGCCACACATAATTCGCACTCTAATGAAACAACCTTATATATGACGGGAAACCAGCAGAGAACTCTAACGCTGGAAGATTTCATGATACCTAAGTATCCGTCACTCCTGATTCCGCTACTTCTAGTGATAACGTTGCTAGCAACTATACTTAAGAAGAGAAATGCTTCGCGTAAAGCTTCAAAAAGACAAAATAACCTGACAACTTTAAAGGAAAGGAACAATATCAACCCTTCCTTATTTTTGAGAAATCAAAGTTAATGATGCAAGACTTTTATCTTTATGTGAAATTATAGATAAAAGTATTGTATGGTTAATAAAAATAATAGTGCACTAGAATTCATTCATGTGGTATTAGGTTTCTTTTTCACTATTAGCTTAATTGGCTCTTTGTATTCCGTAACTTATCTTTCGAGAATGAAACCAAATTTTAAACTCTTTTTGTACTTGATTCTCTTCCTTTCGTCAGCGTTTTTTGTTCTACTTCAAATGAAAAGTAAAGATGCAAATGTTGCGAAGCGAGGAAAACTGAAGTTTATTCTGGGTGCACATCTCCCGCTGGGATTCTATTTTGGGGTTCACCTTTTCTTTTCCTTTCCTCTTTCCATCCAAAAAGTTTTTAGACCAAGTCTTCTTATCCCATTAATTCTTGTCATAGCATCTCAATTTCTTGACAAGAATAAGAGTAGAATATTCAGCAGATTAACAGTTTTTCTATTAGGAGTGATAGTCTCCTATATCAGTATCATAATAATGGCAATGATGTTGCTAGTTAATTATCCTCCATAGGCTTTCTTAGAGTCTCATTAGTAGGAAGGAATTTTCATAGCTTGAAGCTTGGATTTGTTGATGAAGCGTTTTCTTAGATCTTCTTTTTAGCTATCATGACCTCAGTAGCTTTGATAACGGCTTCAACTTGGTCTCCGGTCTTTATTTCTAATTCTTCGGCAGCTTCTCTGGAGATTAGGGCTGTAATCACTGCTGGAACTTCAATCTCAACTTTAATCTTTGCAACTACATCGCCTTTCTCGATGCTTTTAACAGTTCCTTTCAAACGGTTTCTTGCACTAATCTTCAAGCCTACAGCCTCCCAATATTCTTCATCTGCTAAAAGCTCACCCACGTAAGTTTCTATACGCTTGTATTCTCTCAGTAGGTTTCGACCAAGCTCAGTTAGGATTGCGCCTCCACCACCCTGCTTTCCACCACGAAAAGTTTTAACAGCGGGTTTACCTAGGGATCTATTAATTCTTTCGATGTAATTCCAAACATAGCGGTAGGACATTCCCAGTTTTTCGGCCGCTTTTGAAATTGACTTATATTTTGCTATTGCTTGGAGTATTTCAGCCCCTCCCTTGCCCAGAATTGGTTTTCCCCTATGTTCCAGCCATATTTTGCATGAGATTTTACTTATTTTCTGATGGGTGGGCATCGTTGAGGTTTAATCGTTATGTTTATATAAGCATATCGACGAAATATATGCCTAAACATAACGGTGGGCATGAAGTGAACAGAAAAATACTGTTATGGATAGGAATTATCATTTTAGCAAGTTTAGCCTCAGCTGCCGGAACAACCTATTACTTCACCATAATCATGAGGGGGAAAAGCACTTTAGTTGTAGCGACTACAACAAGCCTCTACGATACAGGGTTACTAGATGCAATAGAGAAGAAATTTGAAGAGAAATATCCCATAGATGTCTATTTCATATCGGTTGGAACAGGACAAGCCATTGAACATGCCAAGAGAGGCGATGCGGACGTAATCCTAGTTCACGCGCCATCTAGTGAATTGCAATTCCTGACCGAGGGATATGGCTTATGCAGAAAAATTATAGCCTACAACTTCTTTATAATCGCAGGCCCGGAAAATGATCCCGCCAGCATAAGAGGGCTGAATGTTACAAGCGCCCTAAACAGAATAGTTGAGATGGGACGTGCAGGTAAAGTGAAATGGATTTCGAGGGGGGATGAATCTGGAACGCACAAGAAGGAACAAGCGTTATGGAGTCTCGCTGGATACAGTTGGGTAACTTTAAAAGAGGAAGAATGGTTTGTGGAGTCTGGAACAGGGATGGGGAAAACCCTTTTGATCGCTAATGAAATGGAAGCTTATTTATTGGCGGACATTGGGACTTATCTGCGATATTATAAAGAGGGGAAAATAAATCTTAAACCGCTCGTGAAGCAGGACAAAGATCTCCTAAACGTCTATAGTGTAATAGCAGTTAATCCAGAGAAGGTTGGAGGAGTGAACTTCAATAACGCAATAATCTTCATAAAATTTCTGATATCAAGTGAATGCCAAAACCTGATAGCCAACTTCAAAAGAAATGAATATGGTCAAAGCCTCTTTTATCCGGCGGCATCCCTACTCAAGGAAGGAACAAATCCGATAGTGGAATGGATAAAGGAATATGCCTTCTTTAACGGAGAGGAATGCCCACCTGAATATTGGGATGATCATCCAGAACTCTATCAATAAACCTACAGAAGGAGATGGTGAGAAAAATGACATCAGAAATACTTGAGGGTTTAAGGAGAGCTTTAGAGTTAATAGTATCCGGCGATCCGGAAGTTTTAGAGGTTACTCTTCGCTCTCTCTATGTCTCTGGAACAGCCACTTTACTCGCAGTTTCATGGAGCATTCCAATGGGTTTGCTTATTAGTCTAAAAAACTTCAGAGGCAAAAGAATATTAAAGGGTTTTTTTAACGCTTTGCTGGGGATACCAACCGTTGGTTTAGGCTTAATTCTCTATTTGTTCTTATCTAGAAGCGGTCCATTTGGTAGCCTTCATTTTCTCTATACGCCTACAGCAATAATTTTGGGACAGGCTGTACTGATAACTCCTATACTAGTGAGTTTCAGTGTTAGCGCCATAGAAAGTGTTGAGCCGGAGATAAGAGATTTAGCGAAAACCTTAGGGGCCTCTGAAAGCGAGGTCAGCTTCGCTGTACTGCGAGAGGCATTACAAGGAGTTTTATTGGCGGTTATCGCAGGCTTCAATCGTGCACTAGCAGAGTTGGGTGTCGCCCTCATGCTTGGCGGGAACATAGCCGGATTAACAAGGGTTCTAACTACAAGCATCGCTTTAGAGACGGCGCGTGGGAACTTTGAGTTAAGCATAGCCCTAACAATAATACTTCTGTCGATAGTTTTCACCCTAAATTTCGCGGTAAACCTTCTTAAGAGGGAGCGGACGTGAAGTCTTTACTTTCATTACATAAAATAACTAAGCGGTATGGGGAAGTAACTGCATTAAC
>CAZOWB010000133.1:0-4120 GCA_964583315.1 uncultured Candidatus Bathyarchaeia archaeon
GAATAAAAATAGTTACTGGCGCTTATGGAACCGTGAGGGAGGCTATTGAAAAGTATAAGAGAGGAGAATTAAGAGAAATAAGATCTCCTACTGTTGGCGGACATTTTGGAATGGGCATGGGAAGAGGACGTGGTTTAAGGCGGTGGTGGTAACTAGAACAAAATGAATGTTAGGAAGATACTGAAGTAGTTTGAGGTGGAGAAAGAGTTGAAGGAGAGAATAGTCATACCAGCCGAGAATGAGAATGGGCTTAACGCTAGACTCTCTGGACATTTTGGTAGGGCACCATATTTTGTTATAGTCGACCTAAATGAAAACGGCGAAATCTTAAACGTTAATGTGATTCCTAACACAAGTGAGCATTTTGGTGGAGTAGGCCGGCCGGTTGATCGCATACTACAATTTAATCCCGACGCAGTAATCACCTATGATATGGGTCCGCGGGCGTTAAGCATATTTCAGGAGGCTAGGGTAGCGGTGTTAAGGGCTAATGCAAACATTATTAGGGAAGTTATCGAGGCGTATAAGCGGAATATGCTTGAGGAGCTCACAGAAGGTTGCCGTCGTGCTCGTCACGGATGAAAATACGGTCTAAAAATTTGTCGATAAATTTGCATTTTAAAATTAAAAAATCTGTTTAGATGTGATAGCTTCTTATGATAGTGTCAATTGCAAGCGGTAAAGGCGGCACCGGGAAAACATCAGTTGCTGTTAACATGGCTATTTCTCTAGGAAGTAATATTCAATTATTAGACTGTGATGTTGAAGAACCTAACGCTCACTTGCTTCTGCATCCCAAGATAATTCATGAGGAACCAGTTTACAGTTTAGTTCCATCCATCAACGAGAGATTGTGTGATCACTGTGGGAAATGCGCAAAATTCTGTCCGTACAATGCTCTATTTGTTACCCCTGATGAGGTCCTAGTTTTCCGAGAGCTATGTCATGGATGCGGCGGATGCATTTTAGTATGCCCGAAAGGAGCCATTGCTGAAGGAAGACATAAAATTGGAAAATTAAGCTTAGGCTATGCGAATAGCGTAGAGATTGTTTACGGAGAACTTGAGGTTGGTGAGCCAATGGCCACCCCGCTAATCAGGGAAGTTAAAAGACACATGAACAAAAATAGAAATGTTATTCTCGATGCTCCACCAGGAGCATCATGCCCAATGGTTGAAACTGTAAAAAATAGTGACTTCTGCATACTTGTGACGGAGCCAACACCCTTCGGATTGCATGATCTAAAGGTGGCAGTTCATGTTTTAGAAGACATGAATATTCCATTAGGCGTAATTGTTAATCGAGCTGGAATAGGCGATAAAAAAGTTTATGAATACTGCGAAAAGAAGAATATACCAATCTTATTCGAAATTCCATACCAGCGAAAAATTGCTGAACTCTATTCTAAAGGCATACCATTCAGTCTAGAAATTCCAGGTTGGAAGGAAAAATTTAGGAAATTATTTAATGAAGTGAAGGTGCTTGCTGGTAAATGAAGCAAGTAAAGCAGATAACGATTTTGAGCGGTAAGGGCGGAACCGGTAAAACAACGTTAACTGCCGCATTCGCTGCCTTAGCAGAAGACGCCGTTATCGCAGACTGTGATGTAGATGCTCCAGACCTTCATATGCTTTTGCATCCAAAAATAATCGAGAAACAAGAGTTTAAAGGATCAAAACTGGCAGTTATTAACGAAAATAAATGCATCAAATGTGGTTTATGTCGGGAGAAATGTAGATTTGATGCTATAACAGAAGACTTAAAAATTGATCCATTTTCCTGTGAAGGATGCGGGGTATGCGCAATTGTTTGCCCGGTAAATGCTATAACTCTAACTGAGCAAATATCTGGGTATGCCTACATATCAAAGACTAAATTTGGATTTATGGTTCATGCAATGCTTAATCCAGGCGAAGCAAACTCTGGAAAACTGGTAACGCTAGTGAAGCAGAATGCGAAAACACTAGCCGAAAATGAAGATATTCCGCTAATAATAGTGGATGGACCCCCGGGGATTGGCTGTCCTGTTATAGCATCAATTGCAGATGTGGATGTTGGCTTGGTGATTAGTGAACCCACAATGTCGGGGATCCACGACCTTAAGAGAGTAATACTTCTGCTGAAACATTTCAACATTCCATCATTAGTATGTATAAACATGTATGACATAAACAGAGATAATACACAGAAAATTTTAGAATTCTGTAGAGAGAATGATATAGAAGTTGTTGGCAAAATTCCATTCGACTCAAAAGTTGTAGAGGCGATGATCAACGGGAAAACAATTGTAGAGTTTTCTCCAGAAAGTAACGTTACGGAAGAAATAAGGAAAATCTGGGAAAAACTCTGTAATGTACTAAATTTAACGGGAAATTGTTGAAGGGACAAAATAGATGAAGCATTTGGCTTTTGGTCCCATTCCATCTAGACGTTTGGGAAGAAGCCTAGGCATAAACAATATTCCGCCAAAAACATGCACATATTCATGCGTTTATTGTCAGCTAGGAAAAACCACTAATATGCTTGTTGAGAGAAAATCCTTCTATAGTCCAGAGGATATTTTTAGAGATGTGGAAAGAAAAGTTAGAGAAGCACTCCTAAGAGGCGAGAAAATCGATTATTTAACTTTTGTTCCAGATGGAGAGCCAACATTAGATATTAACATCGATAAAGAAATATCGCTTATAAAGCGTATTGAAATTCCAATAGCCATTATAACCAACTCCTCTCTACTCTGGCATAATAAAGTGAGGGAAGATTTGCTTAATGCGGATCTAGTCTCATTGAAGGTTGATGCTGTCAGCCAAAACCTATGGAGAAGAATAAACAGGCCCCATAGAAGCTTAAAGTTAAATGCTATTCTGAAGGGCATAAAAGAGTTCACAGAAATATTTGATGGAACCATCATAAGTGAAACAATGCTCATCGATAACGTAAAATATGATGGTGAACTTGAAAGAATCGCAAATTTTCTAGGGAATCTAAGAAGACTAGATAAGGCTTACATTGCAATACCAACTAGGCCACCTACAGAGAAATGGGTTAAACCAGCAAGAGAAGAGATTGTAAATAAGGCCTTCCAAATTTTCTCTAAGAAGCTTGGAGAGAGTAGAGTAGAATACTTAATAGGATATGAAGGAAGCTCCTTTACTTTCACAGGAAACGTTGAAGAAGATTTACTTAGCATAACGGCTGTGCATCCCATGCGTAAAGACGCCGTCATAGAATTCCTAAAGAAGGCTAATGCAAACTGGCAAGTTATTGAAAATCTTGTGGAAAAAGGCAAGCTCATAGAACTTGAATATGAGGGAATAAAATATTATATGAGAAAGCTGCCGGGTAGATGAAAATAAAGAAATAATGTGAAATTTACTAAGTAATTGAAATGACCAAAGCCCTCTATTACAAGTGGAAATCAAACTGCTAGTTAAAATCTAATGTTGTCTTTACTTTAATTCAAAGGTGCCATTCCAGAATTATATCCTTTTTATCACCTCAGGTGGAACTTACCGTTCTTAGGCTCATGATTTTTCCGGTTATAGTTTTGGTTTTCCTATGGCTCTTAAGTCTTCTGATAAGAAATATTGGCTATCAAGTGGTTGTGAAGGCTTTTTCATAGATATACGCATCAATAATGCTTGTAGCTGATCTCGTAGTATTAATCTGGGCGATTATTCCCTCTATATTTAAAGTGCTAGAGAAAATTGTGGGGCCATTAGGAGGACCTCAGGCAACTCTACTTGGCAATATAGTTCTTGGTCTAATCCTATCTATGTCTCCATTTTCTTTTGTCTTTTTGTTATCCGACCTAGAATGAGAGAAACATATAAAGATTCAAAGTTCCTTCATAGCCTACCTAAACAAGCGTTACTCTAAGTAGTGCATCGATTTGATGATTACCGCAGTAGTGTTCTAATAGGAAATGGCAACACCTTAAGAAAAGTTAAAAATTTTGTTTCAGCTTTTCAATAAATTGCTGGATTGCGCTGTGGATATTCAAGTTTTCCTATGGATTTTTTCGAAAATTTCTTCATACCATTTTGGAAGATTTAGTTCCTTTATGATTCTATCTGGAGTGTAGGGTTTTATATCTAAAATTGGGGTTCCATCAAATAGATCT
>CAZOWB010000134.1:0-4087 GCA_964583315.1 uncultured Candidatus Bathyarchaeia archaeon
TCATGACTGGCGTTAAATCGCCTTATCTGCTAAGTGGATTTGGATCCAAAGCTACCGAACTATACGATCTAGATCCTCAACCCGAAAAACCTGAAAAACCATTAAATGTTGACTTAGATCTGCAAGAGATTCCAGTTTTAGACTTAGAAGACTAAGTTCAGCGTTTGCGTTTTCTTCCTAAAAATTTTTTTATTCTTAATGATAGTGGTATCCCCCTACCTAGCGGTATTGTTAATCCTTTCTTAATAGCTTCAATAATACTATCTATGTTTATTTCATCACTATCTATGAGCGTATAAGCTAAGCCTACGGTTTCCGGCATATGTGAGTCACTGCCCGCAGTCTGCGGTATATTATATTGTTCGGCAAATTTCTTAGTTATACGGGTTAATGGTTGAAATGGAAAAAGCGATGAATTAATAACTTCAATAGCATCCAAACCTAGAGAGAGTATTTTTGGGCTTAAACCTATACCATTTTTAAAAAGTGTTCGTGGGTGAGCTGCTATAGCTATTCCTCCATCCTCATGGATTCTCTCAATGGTTTCCTCAACACTTAATCCCTTCGGAATAGACGTCGTAACGTTAATTCCGATTATATGTCCACCTTTAGTGGAAACTTCTATCCCCGGTATTATCAACAGTTTCCCACAATTGTTTTTCTCATTTACCATTTTAGTTAATTTTAGAGCTCCTTCAATAGTATTATGATCAGTTATTGCAACCCCATTTAATCCCTTCTTTTTAAGTTGAAGGATTAATTCCTCTAGGGTTATGGTGCTATCTTCAGAATAACAAGTATGCACATGTAAGTCGATCTTTAGTGGCAAGAATCCCATCCGCTACCTTACTTTACTTCCTGGGCTTATAGGTCTCTCAGGTCCTATGAATACTACTCCGCTCTCATCCTGCGCGGCTAAAATCATTACTTCTGACTCTACGCCGAATATTTTCCTTGGCTTCAGATTTGTCACAACTACAATGTATCTGCCTTCAAGTTCACTAGGCTTATAATATTTGGCTATTCCAGCAACAGCTGTTTTAAGATTATTCCCGCCAATATCGATTGTTAACTTCAGTAGATTCTGCGATTTGGGTATAGGTTCAACCTTAACTATTTTTCCTACTCGCATATCTATTTTTGAGAATTCCTCAATCGATATTTTCTCTTGGTTCATCCTAATCTTGTCAAGCATGTTCTGTAGCTCCTCCTCAGAAGCCTCAATTTTACTAAATAATGGCTTAGCTTTTCCAATCTTATGACCAGCTGGCAGAGGTTTATATGCATCGTCCCAAGAAAGTTTCTCCGGCAAATTTAGGAGTTTTCGGATCTTCTGCGCCGTTAAGGGAATGAATGGCTCAAGTATGATTGATAGAGCCTTAACTATTTGAGCGGAGACATACAACGTATTTGCCGCCATCTCAGGATCCGTTTTAATTTTCTCCCAAGGTTTCTTCTCATTTAAGTATTTATTTCCAATTCGGCTTAGATCTATCGCCTCGCGTAATGCTGCCTGTAGCTGGAATTTATTTAACGCTTCACTAACGGAGTTAACTTTATTCTCAATCGCGTTTAGCGTTTTATTGTCTAAATCATCCAATTTGGTTGGTTCTGGGATTTTGCTTTCAAAATAGCTATTTATAAACTTTAGTACTCGATGAATAAAGTTTCCTAATGTATCATTTAGATCCGAATTTACTTTTTCAATAAATATTTTCCATGTGAAATCTGAATCCTTTGTTTCTGGACGTATTGAAATCAGCGTGTATCTCCAATAGTCGAGTGGAAACATTTTTAGGGCTTCATCTATCCAGACACCTATTCTCCGACTCTTTGAGAATTTTTGTTTACCGAATATTAGCCATTCATTTGTGCAAACATTCCATGGAAGATTATAACCTTCGTGTGTTGCCATTAGTAGTGCTGGAAAGATTAGGGTGTGGAATGGTATATTATCCTTGCCAATGAAATATAGTGTTTTGGCGTTTTTATTAAACCAGTACTCTTTCCACCTATCTCCATTTCCATGCTTCTTGAAGTATTCAATTGTTGCTGAAACATAGCCCAAAACCGCGTCAAACCAAACATATATAGTTTTGCCTTCAGCACCTTTAAATGGCGCCTGTATACCCCACTTATTATCCCTAGTTATCGGTCTAGGCTTTAAACCCTCCTTTAGAATGTTTATACTGAAGTTTCTAGCATTATCTGGAAATTGCTTGTTATTCTCAATATATGCTAGAAGTTTGTCTGTGAACTTTGGCATATCAAAATACCAGTGCTTAACAGTTTTTATCATTGGTGATGTGCCACATATGGCGCATTTTGCTTCTAGAAGTCTTGTAGGCTCTAGGAGACGCCCACATTGTTCACATTGATCCCCTCTCGCCCTTTCATAGCCGCAGTAAGGACACCTCCCCTCAACAAACCTATCAGGCAGGAAGCGTTGGCACTTTGGACAGAAAGGAAGTTTATCCTCTTTGGTGAAGATGTAACCGTTTCGTTCTATTTTGAGCATCAAGTCTCTAACAAATCTCTTATGGACTGGACTTTCTGTTCTCGTGTAGTTGTCGAAGGATATAGCCCACTTCCGAAATAGTTCTGAAACGATTTTATGGTTTCTATCAGTTAATTCCTTTGGCGAAATATTCTGTCTAATTGCTTCAATCTCTATTGGCGTGCCATGCTCATCTGAACCACTAACAAAAAGAACTTTATCACCCTTAAGTCTATGATAGCGAGCGATAACATCCGCTGAGAGAATAGGTAACATAGTGCCTAAGTGGGGTATATGGTTAATATATGGCCAAGCAGCTGTAACTAAAACCTTTCCGAGTTTAACGCACCTCCCATCAGCAAATAATCATTAAAATCTCATACTTAAATAAAACGGATGCAAAGCAAATAATTATGAAAGCAAGTGAATGTTCCCAATTCTCACCTTTTCAAGATATTTTTTAGCTATTTCGTAACATTCATAAGCCTGCTTTCGACTTGTCGTTGGCAAGTCATTCATAACATACTGCGGATAAAAAGCTAATAGAGTATATGGTATCCGTGAATCTATATCCGCAATAAATTTAGCTATCTTCTCCACTTCCTCAGCATCTATGTAACCTGGAATTAAAAGGGTGCTAGCCGTTAAAACCGGAACTTCAAGCCGCTCTCTAAAATATTTTTCACCTATCATTCTAAAGTTTTCAAATGAAGATTTATTAGATGTTCCACAAAGAGCTCTGTAAAGATTTTCATTCCATGCTTTTAAATCAAATTTCACAATACCCCCGCTCTTGAATGATAGCTCAGCAGATCTGATGGCGAATTCCTTTCGCATATTTCCATTCGTCTCCCAACATATTCTCAGTATACGTCTCTCCGCCTCCGCCCTTTCTAGGGCTATTTCACTAGTTCTTATTGCATGAGGCATTTGAACAGAGGGATCGCCACCAAAAAAACATATGCATGAAACCTTATCATTAACTTTGTTAGCTAGTTCCTCGCTACTCATATAGGGTCTTAGCTTTTGAGAGAGATATCTATAATGCCAGTTTTGACAAAAAAGGCAGTCAAGACTACATGAACCATAAAAGACCGCCAGATTAACATAACCGGTTTCAGCGGTTGGTTTATAAGCGTACTTCGGATAGCCAGCGCCAGTGCAGCCCGGACAGAACCACCATGCAACGCAATTTGTTGGTAGAGGATCATAATACCATTCTAAAATCCCCTTATCTGGCGTACCGCCTAAACGTGTAAGGTGACCGGAAATGTTTTTTATTAGGCCGCAGAAGCCTGTTTCACCATATCCAATAATACATTCATTTCCACACATGCCGCACGGTATCCCATTGGAGTTTTTTGGCACATTCGGCGGTAAATCGAACATTCTTCGGGAGTTTCCACGTACAGTACTAACTATTTTTAGCGCTTCATCTGGTCTTTCTTTAATACATTTAGAGCAAACACTTAAATTGTTTGAGATCAGAGGTGAAACAGCATTACAAATTAAACATTTTCCCAACTTTCCCACTAATATGAAAATAATCAGCACGAATATTTATTCTTAAATTGAGGGTTTTAATTATTA
>CAZOWB010000135.1:0-4046 GCA_964583315.1 uncultured Candidatus Bathyarchaeia archaeon
AAATCATCATTCACTCTTTCGAAGATAGTAAATCTACTACTTAAAGTTTCCTCTTCATGGAACCTAACAATTAGAGATGGAAGTTGTGAAATCAGACTGTCGTGAGATCCTCATCCACCTTGAGGGGTCAGTCTGGGACGGCTTCCTCATCTCTAAAAAGAAGATTTGAATTTTCATATTTAAACTCTTTTTCAATATTTAAGTTATCGATTATTATGTTTTGTCTGGTAATTGATCTTAAACCTTATTAAGGAGAATCGCATAAACAGAAAAGCATAATATATGAATGGCAAAAAATTTTATTTATGTTACCAGCATTAAATGCTGAAAAGTGACATAGTTTGGACTTACGGATACTATGCGATGTGATAACTTCATTGGAGGGTTCTGTGCGCCCCGCCGTCTATTTAGCAGAAGATTTGGTTACTGAAGGCTACAATGTGAGCATTATTTCACCGGTTATTTTACCAAACGCTGAATCAAAACTCTCTAGGATGGGGATTAAGCCTGTTAATTTAGATATAAAACATTTTTCAAGAGCTTTTGATTCCTCATTGCTTTGGTTTGAAATTTGGATGTACGAGGCGCTCTTCAACTTAAATTCAAAGCGTGCGAAAGACGAGTATCCAGCGACAATTAACTTTTCACACGTTATTTTTGTTCCTTCACTCTTCTGGTATTTGCAGGGACCACCATCCATGGCTTTAAGAGACATTACTAACGGATTGTCTTTTGGCTTTAAAGTAGTCTATAATTTTTTGAAGCCTGTGATTGAATATCTTGATGGTAGGGTTGTTAGACGGGGAGGAAGAATTTCATCTCTGAGGATTGCGAATTCAAAATTCTGCGCATCAATGTACTCTAAATTTGGGCTGAAAGTGCATGATATTATATATCCTCCTTTAGATAGAAGGATATTTCACCCCTCAACTAGCAGCCCCTCGGAAGATTACGTCTTAACATATTTTGGTAAAGAAACAAAGTTTTCCGTGATTAGGGAGATTGCTGATTTAGGCGTAAAAATTAAGGCTTTTGGCTCTAAGACATCGTTTATTGATAAGGGAATACTCAGGCATCCGAATATTGAATTTTTGGGAAGGATATCAACTAGCGATCTGGTTGATGCTTACTCAAATGCTTTATTCACGCTTTTCCCTTTCACTCATGAGCCATTTGGCTATATTCCGCTCGAGAGCATGGCATGCGGGACTCCAACATTAACCTATAACATGCAGGGACCGAGAGAGTATATTATTGAGGGGGAGAATGGCTGGCTTGTAAGTAGCGATGCGCATATGATAAAGAAGGCTATTGAAATATGGGAGGGCGGCTATCCGATTAAGATGAGACGACGTTGCGTTGAGGGGGCTTCAGCGTTTGATAGAGAGATTTATGTTGAGAAATGGCTGAAGATGTTAGATTCATTTGGCGTCATATAGATCTGTTTTTAGCTGGGGAAGCTTTAATTTTTAATTTCATTATTGATTTGGTGAGTAGATATGCCATTAATGAAGGGGAAGGGAAGGATTAATCTTAAATTTTGGATTATGTCGGATTATTTTCTGCTTTTCACGATTGCATTAATATATGTTGTTGCTGTATCGAGTTTGGCGATAGCAGGTCACTACTCATTTTATACTAATGCTTGGGATTTAGGGATCTATGCCCAATCCCTATATAGTACCCTAAATTACGGGAAGCTTTTGTATTACACTGTTGAGGCCATCGGTAATCCTTCTAGAAGCCTTTTCGGCATACATTTTTCGCCCTTTTTGTTTTTACTTGTTCCAGTTTACGCCATATATCAGGATCCAATCACGCTTTTAGTGCTTAGGCCTACGGCGATTTCTATGGGGTTGATTCCTTTGTATTTGATCTTGCGGGCAAAGAAGATTGCCAACAGAAATTTTCTCATTCTTTTCTCGGTTATTTATTTGGTTTATCCTCCCATGCTTGTCCCAATCTTAAATTTTGATGTTCTATCTTTTCTGCCAGCTATATTTCTTTTTGCTCTTTACTACCTGGATAGAGGGCGGTATTTACGGTCTTACATGTTTATTTTATTAGCATTAACCGTAAATGAGTTTGTTTCATTAATTGTTGTGGCGGTTGCGGTTTACGTGTTACTTGCAGACTGGAGGGGAATGTTAGATAGCTTAAGGCGGAGGAAAATCAGCAGGAACATGGTTTTCTCCCTAATACTTTTATTTACTGGAATATTATGGTTTACGTTGGCAAGCGCCATCATCACATATTTTAATCCCGTAGCGTTTGAAACTAAGTGGGAGTGGGGGGAACTGGGGACTGGGCCGAAAGAGATAATTTTTAATGTTTTAACCAATCCGGTTAAGGCTTGGAGCATTTTATTTAATGATGGACAAAGAAAATTTCTTTATATTGTTGCTCTCTTAGGTCCGCTTGCTTTCACCCCGCTTCTTGATCCTCTAGCCTTAATAATGGCTTTGCCATGGTTGGCAGCTAGCCTTCTTTCAATAAATCCGCTTTATTACTCGATTGAAACTCAGTATCCGGCTTTTGTTTCGCCCTTCATCTTTTTGTCGGCTATTAATGGAATAAAGAGATTAACTAATTTTAATGCAAAGATTATAAAGCGCACTGTTATTTTGATGATAATAGTGTTGCTTATTTCTACGCTTTTGATTCCGTCTAACATACATTTTGAAGTTGATGAGAGAAGCCGTATTATAGGGTTAGCGCTGAGGGAGATTCCGCCCGATGCTTCAGTATCAATTATGCCGGAAATTTTTCCGCATGTATGTAATAGGCTTGAGGTTTACCCATATTTTGTTGATGGAGTTGACTATGTGCTCATAAATGTTTATTCTTGGTGGTATGATGTAACTTTCCCGAGACCAGCGCATATAGCGGTTAAGTGGTGCGACGCCAACATCAATGAGGATTATGGGATAATCTTAAACATGAAGGGCATAGTGCTCTATAAAAGAGGATATAAGGGACCTGTCAAGTATTTCAGCGGCGTGGACTTCACGTACACATTCTGCAATGTAGCGGATTCCTCCGGGAGGGTTGTCCAAGTTCAGGATGAGGTGATATCTGGAAGCGCTTTGGTTCATGAAGCTGGAAATTTGGCTCCATTATTCTTTAGGGTCCCCTACAAGTTTCTGCCTCCTGGAACATATAATGTCACGGCGCTTATGAAGGTGTCTTCTTTTGTTCCAGACTGGATTGTTAAGTTTGAGTTGAGAACGAAGCCTGGGGAAATCAAGTTGTTAACTAAGAAGTTTCTTGGGGGAGATTTCAGGGCTGGCGAGTGGGAGATTTTAAATTTTAGTTTTGTAATAGAGAGACCTATGCCAATAGAGATAGCAACCTACGTGAATAATTCTACGGACATTTACTTTTATTCGTTGAGAGTTATGCAGGTTTCCGGCGGTGTGAATTGATGAGAATATGTGCAGTTACAACTTGGCCGCCTCACCGTGAGGGGGTTGCCCTCTATTCCTCCTATCTTTACACTCACATGAGTAAAATGGCGAGAGTTGATGTTATAGCAAACACTAGCTTATTTCATGCTTCTTTTGGGAATTTGTATCCGAAGAGACATGAACATGGTGGGGTGCGCATTGTCAGATGCTGGTGTAGAGGGAATCCGGTTTATCCACTGAAGATTTTTCGCCAAGTTTTAAAGTTGAAACCTGATGTTATTCATGTGCAACATGGCTGGCTACTTTATGGCGGTGTTTTCTCCTCGCTTCTTTTTCCAGTCTTATTGCTTCTTCTCCGTTTAGTCGGTAAACCCTACGTGGTTACAATGCATACGGTGGTTAGAAAGGAAGCCCGCCTTTACAAAAGTAAATTGATTAGCTCATTGGCTAAAGCCGTCATCACTATTATTACGAAGGCCATCGTGAAACTTTCAAGCGCGGTGATAGTTCACAATTGTATGATTAAGGAAACTCTGGAGAGGGCATATTCGCTAGAAAAAGATGGATGGAAGATAATTGTTATTCCTCATGGGGCGAAAGAGGCGTCTGAGAAAAACATCTGTCTCCGAACGGATGAAA
>CAZOWB010000136.1:0-4036 GCA_964583315.1 uncultured Candidatus Bathyarchaeia archaeon
ATCCTCCTAAAACTAAGTATACCTTATCTCTTTTCATCAATTCTTTAGCTTTCTTTACGATATTCACAATTCCTGGATGAGCACAGCCTGTAATAACAATTAATCCCTTTTTTTGAATCGATGATCAAGGATTGTTCTTTTGGAGGCCCATAGAGTTCTCCGGTTGTGTAAATAAAGTCAGAGATTTTCCTTGGAGCTGAAATTTCTACAAATTTGGCTCCTTTTTCAGTTATCATATTTTTAATAGATTTGGGAAAAGAACTTAGAATGAAAACTGTGACATTGCTATTTCTCTCTAAAAAACCTTCTAACCCACCTATATGATCGCCGTGGATATGAGAAATGACTACTTTTTTGATTGAAACAGGATTGACGCCTAATTTTTCCATATTAAAAAGCAAAATTTCCGAATTTCCTCCAGTATCGAACAATATTAATTCCTTGGGAGTTTTTATTATAGTAGCAAATCCCCAAGCAGTTTTCAGTTTCGGGTTTACTTGATAGTTGTCATAGACAGAAATCAAAGTTATTTCTGGTTTTTCTTCTTTTTCAGATTCAACAAGAATTTCTGGCTGAGTTACTTTCTCTATCTGAATTGAAAACCAGATTCCTATCCCTATCAAAATTAGGATTCCGATTAAAATTAAGATTTTGAGATTCATACTACTCAAACTTAATTACCCCCTCATATTTTTTATTAATCGCCAAAAAACCCACTCGGCTTCAAGATCAGTTCTTAAAGTTGTATTACCATAAGTAATGGTAGCTTCAATCCAAAAGCAGAAATTAATCTGGATTATTAGGGCTCGCGCCTTACTAGATGTTAGTTCTGGAGAACCCGCAATTTCAGGCGAACTCTTATATCTCCCACGTGATTTATTTTATCGGGGATTTTCAGTTTGACGGAATCTCATGTCAATAAGGAAGCTGAGAAAGCAAGAGAACACGCTAGAAAAAGCCGCAAGCATCATTTAAGAATCGAGGGAAGCCAGTTTTTCAAAGAGAAGGTGCGGCAGGCCCTTAAGCTTGTTAAAACTGCTGGTTACTACGACTTCTTAAGAACTTACATTCGTTGCATAAAAGAGATTGACGGTTTAACACAGCTTAGGGTTTCCGAGGCAACAATCTGGGCAAATAAATATGCTGTTGAAAATCCGGTTGATGCCGCAGGCAGATTTATCCAGGAGGCATATTATATGCAAATACACGCTGAAAGCAGGCATCATGAGGGTTTAATTGAATTCCGCTCCTTTGAGAAACGCATAGAATTCCTCAAAAAATTGAAGGAGAAAAGCCGAAAACAAGACGTTAAAAGAGATTGTGAAAGACTAATAAAAATGTGGAATGAAGGTCTTCTAGTTTATTAATTGCCTAAAAACGTTAGAATTGTATGACGAGAAAATATAAAACTTATCGGTGGAGGGCAACGGTTTCTTTTTCTGGTTCTTTGAATTGCATCTTATATAGATGGCTGTATAATCCGCCCTTCTTTATGAGTTCTCTGTGGTTACCTTCTTCAACTATTTTCCCGTTGTCTATGACCAGTATTCTGTCAGCATCTCTAACAGTTGAGAGCCTATGCGCAATTATTATTGCTGTTCTGTTCTTAAGCAGGACTTTCATGGCTTTTCTGATGAGTAAATCCGTGTAGGGATCCACACTTGATGTGGCTTCATCTAATATGAGGATCGTCGGATTCCTGAGAAGTGCTCTTGCGAACGATATTAGCTGCTTTTGACCCGATGATAATCCAGCTCCCCCGGCTCCTATCTTAGTATTATATCCATCTGGGAGTTTTTCTATGAATTCGTGGGCGCCTACAAGTTTCGCGGCTGCTATGATTTCCTCCTCTGTCGCATCAATCTTTCCGTATCTTATATTATCCATTATTGTGCCTGAAAAGAGGAAGGTTTCTTGGAGGACGATGCCCATCCTTTTACGAAGCGACTTCAGCTTGATCTTTTTTAGGTCATATCCGTCAATTAGTATTTGACCTGCCTGCGGATCATAGAATCTGCATAGCAACTTTATTATTGTGCTTTTCCCTGCGCCCGTCGGCCCCACAAGGGCTACCGTTTCTTTTGGCTTTATTCGAAAACTTATATTATGTAAGACCGGGTTTTCAGGTTTATATCCGAAGGTCACATTTCTGAACTCTATCTCACCCTTTACTTTAGGCAGTTCAATAGCATCTTCGCTTTCCTTTATTTCAGGCTTCACATCAAGGATTTCGAAGATTCTCTCTGCCGCTACAAGTGCTGATTGAACAGTATTATAAAAGTTTGTTAGGTCAAATATGGGACCAAAGAACATTCCAATATACATTACAAATGTAATTAATGTTCCAACTGCATCTTCAATTGACCCCAGCATACCATTGAAGGCAAGCCACCCGCCGTAGAGAATAACTATTCCAGATCCAAGGGCCTGTATCAATTGAATTGTTGGGAAGAAGGAGCCCCAAACCTTTGTCGCCTGAAGATTCGCTCGGAAATTTTCAAGATTCGCATTTCTAAAATCTCTTATAACGTCTCTTTCCCTAGTAAAGGACTGTATTTCCCTTATACCAGATATGCTCTCCTGAAGCTTAGAGGTAATGCTTGAAATTTTTGTCCTCTGCATCCGATATGCCTCTCTGAATTTAGAATTAAATAGGAGGGCAACGGCGACTATGAGCGGCACAACCACTAAGGATGCTAGGCTTAAATGAACATCAATACTAAACATTACAACCACTATCATGAAGAGACTTAAAATGTCACTTGCAACCTGAACTAAACCTGACGTGAAGGCCTCACCTATCGCGTCCGTATCATTTGTAACTCTGGAGATTAGGTCGCCGGTATCTGAGCTGTCAAAAAATCTGAGAGAAAGCTCCTGCAAGTGCGAAAAGAGATTCTCCCGCATCCTAAATAATAGAGATTGCCCTATTTTTCCCAGACCATAGGTACGTATAGTGTTAGCGATCCAGTTGGCGATTTGAATTCCAATAAAGATGAGTATTATTGTTTGAAAGCCACTTAAGTCTCCCCTTAATATATACTTGGACACTATTTCTCTGCCCAGGATATATGGACTTGCAATCTTAGTAACCGATGTGACTACAACTGCAAAGATTGTTATTGCAATCCATTTTTTATATGGTAGTAAGTATTTTAGCAGTCTGGCGAATATTTCTTTAGCGGACATTTTCCTCTCATTTTTCCTATCTTCTAAACCATGATGAAGGTGAGGACGCCATCCCACAGTTATTCACCTCCATTATGCTGTGATATGACAGCTTTCTCTTTTTCAAGTGTTTGACGCGCTTCTACCGCTTCGAGAACCTCCTTCTGTGCTTCATAGAGTGTCCGATAAAGTCGATAATAGGCTCCTTTCTTCGCCATCAGAGTTTCATGGTTTCCTTCTTCTATTATTTCGCCATTATCCATAACGATTATTTTGTCAGCATTTCTAATTGTGGAGATGCGTTGCGTTATAACGAGGGTTGTTCTATCCTTGAGTAAAGCGCTTAATGCCTTCTGGATTTCATATTCTGTATCCACATCTACGCTTGAAGTTGAATCATCAAGAATTAGGATTCTAGGATCTAAAAGTAGGGCTCTAGCTATGGCTATTCTCTGCCTTTGACCGCCCGAGAGATTTATCCCTCTTTCACCGATAATGGTGTCATAGCCATTAGGCAGTTTCATTATAAACTCATGTGCCTGCGCTATTTTAGCAACTTTTATAATGTCCTCCATCGAAGCATTAGGCTTCCCAAATGATATGTTTTCCTTCACTGTCCTGTTAAATAAGAAGATTTCCTGTGAGACTATGCCTATATGTTTCCTCAACGATTTTAATTTCACATCTCTTATGTCGTGACCATCAATGAGTATTCTCCCAGATGTAACATCATAAAATCGCATTAGAAGGCGAATGATTGTGCTTTTACCGGATCCTGTGGGTCCAAGCAACGCAACAGTTTCCCCAGGTTTAACTTCAAAATTAATATTCTTTAAGATAGGTCTGTTTTTATCGTATCCGAAATAGA
>CAZOWB010000137.1:0-3995 GCA_964583315.1 uncultured Candidatus Bathyarchaeia archaeon
GGCTGAAGGAGGCTTACTCGGATTCGGGACCATCGCAACAGACAAGCAGGTTGAAATGTTCAGGCTTGTTGCCCGAGGAAGATTCCGCGAAGCCGGCGAAATATGGCAGGAAATCCTCCCGCTGGAGGAAGTAATATTTTCTCCACCAGTCAGAAACTATAGGGCCCGCCTAAAAGAGGCTCTGGTAATGATGGGGATTCTCAAAACACCATACGTTAGACCGCCATTACAACCCATCTCAGAAAGAGAAAGAAAGCAGATAAGAATAGTGCTGAAAGACCTAGGAATGCTATAGAAAGGTCCTCCTGAAACTTTTATTTTTTTAAGGTAGAAAAATTTATTTTTTAATTAACGAGGCGTATGATCTTGGAGGTTGCAGCCTTTAAACTGGAAAATTTTCCTGTAAACATAAAATCTGTTACAGTCTCCTTTGCGGATGGTTCTAGATCAATCTGCAAATACGAGGGAATCCATAAAAAAGGAAAATATGATGTTTTTAGGTATAAATGTGAAGATGCGCTCGTAGACCTCTATGTGGCAGCTGAGGGGAAATCAAGCGTTCTAGGCTTCTCCATAGTATCCCTAAAAACCTTAGATACCGATTTCCCCTTAGAAGTATGTTTAGGCACTGAAAAACCAAACAAAGTTTTAGCTTTAACAACGCATAAGGACGTTGGAAATTTCTACTCAAACGCTTTTGGGTATTATCCCCCAATCGCTATAGATAGAGAGCCGAGAAGCCCCAAACCCAGCGACACCCCAGAATATCCGCCCCCAATAAAATCAATCGAGCATGAATATTTCATGCGTGGATATCCATGCTGGTCTTACCCCATAATCTCCAAAGACTTTGAAAGCATCCCTCACTACAGTATTTTTCTGTTGGCTGAATGCGAAGATAAATACTTAGCGTTGTTTTCCTTCACAGATGGGAGCGCAACAACCTATGTTAATCCGGAATTAAAGCTAAAGGTTTTTGTGGGTAAAAATGTGAAAACCATCGGGTTAAGCTGGATAGCATCCATAACAGTCGATGAAGACCCCTATAAAGCCGTAGAAAACTGCGTTAAGGCAGCATCTTCCTATGCGGTCTTCAAGCCTAGAGAAATGAAAAAGACGCCTATAATCATGGAAAAGTTTGGATGGTGTTCTTGGAATGCTCTACTAACCGATGATCTATCTCATGAAAACGTAATCAAAATAGTTAAAGGAATCCTCAATAGGGGAGTTCACTTAGGTTGGGTTATGATAGATGATGGATGGCAGGATGAAATCAAAAAAGATAGGTGGCCTCATAGAACATTAAGAAGTCTATCAACAAACGAAAAGTTCCCAGAAGGCATAGAAGGCGTAGCTAAAGACCTGAAAAAACTCGGCGTGAACTTAGTGGGATTATGGCATACGATAAATCTCCACTGGAGTGGATTCAAGGAAAACATATTAAAAAAGTTAGGTGTTAAAGGGTTCTTCTCTAGATTTAATGAAAACTATGTTCCCCCACCTGAAATGAAGACAGCATTCGAACTCTATGAAGGATTCTTCTCATGGATAAAAGGCAATAACATCGATTTTGTTAAGATAGACAATCAGTGGGTTATCCACGCACTATATTACGGAGACTTCGTAGTGGGCGAAGCCTCTAGAAACGTTGAATTAGCTATGCAAGTAGCCGCCTACTCTAATGGCTTAGATATACTGAACTGTATGAGCATGGCTCCAGAGAACTACAGCAACTTCCTATTCAGCAATGCCATGAGAATATCCATGGATTACATACCCTTCTGGAAAGCCGACGCCAAACTCCACACAATATTCAGCATATACAACTCACTATTATTCAGTCATATAGCATACCCAGACTACGACATGTTCATTTCATATGACCCATACGCGAAAGTACATGCGGTTGCCAGAGTATTCAGCGGAGGCCCAATATATATAACTGATCGCCATCCGGAAAAAACCGACATAAATCTGCTTAAACTTTTCGTGCTACCTGATGGACGCTTAGTTAAAGTGGATGAGCCTGCCCTACCAACAAGAGACGTATTATTCAGAGATCCATATAATGAACCCGTTTTACTAAAGATTGCTGCAAAAGCTGGAGACAACATAGCCATCGCCGTTTTTAACGTAAATAAGGAAGGAAGGAAAATAGAGGACTCCATAACGCTCGATCTGCTTCCCTTCACGGTTGAATGGGAAGAATACGCCTATTACAAGGTATTCAAAGGCGAACGGGGCTTACTCAAATCCAACGAGAAGCTAAGTATATCCCTAGAAGAGCTTGATGTGGAAGTTATAATCTTGGCGCCAGTTAAAAACGATAAAGCAATAATAGGATTAAAAGAGTACATTCTACCCTCATCTCCCATAGAAATCATCGGATACATCAACAATAAGATCTTAGTTAAAAGCATAGCCTCAGGCACGCTTCTGTACTATGCAAATAAAACATTCAGCGAAATGAAAGTTAAAGAAGGCTCCATAACAGAAATATAAAATCCAAAATTTTTTCTAAAATCCTAAAAGTCCAAAATAACTTAACAATCCGTCAAGGCTCCAAATCCATCAGCCTTTTCTTTTTAATTTCACAAACCACCTCCGCAAAACAACATGCTCATCGATACTTCAATTCTAGCTTAGCTTCTAGCTTCCGTGCCTCTTCAAAAGATCTGCAAATAGTTTGAATTGCTACTCCTTCACCTGATATCCTATTAAGTATATGCATCACCCTCTCAGGAGAAACAAATATTTGAAGCAGCTTTCCTTTAGACTGAATCTTCCTGTAGAGTGGTAGCCATACATCCTCGCCAGCCTCCGGGTTGCCGGCTCCAGGAATCCATTGAATGGCATCCAAGTCATCAATATTGAGCAATTTATCCAAGTGTTTAAGTTCAAGAGGCCCATCTAAATGCCAGATTGATCTTTCTAGGAACTTGCACTCCTCGACTATATAGGGGTAAACAAAGCGGTCAAATAGTTTAGGAGATAAATAAACTATTGTATCGCACTGAAGAACATAATAGCTTTCATCACTCCAAAGACCCGCCCAAGTCGAATATCCATTCCTACAAACATCTATCAGCTTGCCTATTTCTTCAAAACAATAAAACCAGAAGTCTTGAACTTTCCTTAAAACTCTATCTAATTTATCCCCCGACAAAAACATGTCCTTCAACAAGTTTGTTGGATAATTCCCGCGTAGCTGACCCGCAACGGTGATTGGATCAAGAAGATCAGTGAAACCAACAATAGCCTTACCACGACATTTTTCCGATGTATGCTTCGTGCATTTAACGAGATATCGCCACCAAACATTTTCTGGGTCAAATTCCGCTTCCATTATTTCATCTAAAGACATGTTGCCCTCAAACCACGCTGTGCCAACCCTCCCATCAAATTTCAGCTCAGCGCCCAAAAAAGCAGACAATACGCCGGGGCCAAGATTTACCCAAACATTAGGATAGGCCTCCTTAAGAAACAAGGTTCTCTCAAACTCTGAAAATAAAAGATTAATGGCCCCATCAACATCAGGATAATGCCTAAGAAAAACCCATGAATCAACCGTTTCGCTATAGCTATCTGTTTTTGGCGCAATAATCTGTATGAGGGGTCTGCCCAGTTCCCCCTCCCACCAGGATTTGAAATTTTCTCTAACCTTGTTCCAATCTTCTTTGTACAGCATACCAAATTCTCCCAAGATACGTTTATAATTATAATTATTTCTGTTTCATGCACATTAAAATTGAGTGATGAACCCCCTTCCTCCTTGTAATACTGTAATTCTTTTAAACTCAATAGGTTAAAACGTGATATTGGTGATTGCTTGGAAACCCTTCTGCTAAGTGATGAGGAGGTCAGAGAACTTATTTCAATGAGCGACGTTATAAGCGTTGTTGAGGAAGCCTTTAGGGAGAAAGGTCTCGGCAGAGTGCAGATGCTGATCTTAATGTCAGCCATGTCAAATTACGCTGTTTTTCATCATCTATGAG
>CAZOWB010000138.1:0-3962 GCA_964583315.1 uncultured Candidatus Bathyarchaeia archaeon
TTGAAAAGGCAGGAATACCAATTGCTGGCGACAATATTAAGAGTCAGGTTGGCGCAACCATTTTACATAGAACACTCGTGAATCTATTTAATGAAAGAGGCGCAGTTGTCGATGAAACCTATCAGCTTAATATCGGAGGCAACACCGACTTCCAAAATATGACCCTAGAGGCGAGATTGAAGACCAAGAGAATAAGCAAAACTGAAGCTGTAACCAGCATGGTCCCCTATGATATGCCAACGAGAATAGGGCCCTCTGATTATGTTCCTTTCCTCAAGGACAAAAAAGTATGCTACATCTACATTAAAGGTCGAAACTTTGGAAATCAACCTATAATATTAACGGCGAGGCTTGAAGTTGAGGATTCACCAAACAGCGCAGGGGTTGTCATCGACGTTATAAGGGCAGTTAAAATAGCACTCGATAGGGGAATAAGCGGTCCCTTGATCAGCATTTCATCTTACGCATTTAAGCATCCGCCAGTGCAGGTGCCAGACTACATAGCAAGGCAGTGGGTCGAAGACTTCATAGAGGGAAAGAGAGAACGATGAGAAAGAAATGACGACTGCTATACTACTAGCGGCTGGAATGGGAACCCGCCTCCGCCCCTACACTGATCAGCTCCCAAAACCCCTAACTAAAATTTTAGGTAAGCCAATAATTGAGTACTCCTTAAATGCGCTTAAAAGCGCTGGAATAAAAAACATTATAATAGTTACGGGCTACTTAGGCAGTGAAATTCGGCGACGCCTGAAAGATGGAGCGCATCTAGGCGTAAAAATTAAATATTGCCACAACAGCCGCTACATGCTTGAAAATGCCATTTCATTAAAGGTTGCCAAAGAGGCCCTCCTCAATAAATCTCCCTTCTTTTTATTGATGGGAGATCACTTATTTAGTGAAACTATTATAAAGAGGGCTATGGAAAACATTGATCGACAGCCGCTTTTATGCGTAGACAAGAATCCTCATTATCCTCCTCAAATTAAGGATGCAACTAAGGTTTTAATCGACCAAAAAGGTTACATAATTGATATAGGAAAAAATATTCCGAGATGGAATGCCGTTGACACAGGATTATTTATACTTGACGATACAATTTTTGAGGTTATTTATCAGCTGGAAAAGCAGAAGCCAAATCTGACAATAACAGATTGCATAAAATATTTAAGCCTAAATGTAAAACCCGTATGGGGATGTGACATCACAAATCACTTTTGGTTTGATATTGATACTCAGCAGGACATTAAATTTGTTGAATCCTTCCTGCGAGGGCGCTGAAATGCCAAGAGAATGGGATGGGATAATTTCACAACACATAAATCGAAAATTTTCCCGTCCCATAGCAAGGTTTTTAGCAAAATTTCCAATAATAACCCCAAATCACGTAAGCATTTTAAGTTTTCTAGTTGCCTTAATTTCTGGCTTAGCTTTCTTCCTCCGCCACCCAATAATGGGTGGAATTCTAGCGCAGCTCTCATCAATACTGGATGGAGCTGATGGAGACTTAGCTGCACTTACCAATCGGATTTCACCTTTTGGCGGTTTTTTAGACACCGTGTTAGATCGCTATGCTGATGCAGCTATCCTATCAGGAATGATAGTTTCTCTTTTCTTTACTGATGGCATAAATGCAGTCTACATTATAATAGTTGGAATTACTGCTTTAATTGGCTCTTTATTGGTGAGCTATAGTGCGGCGCATGCGAAATCCAAATTAGGCTTAACCTTTAGTAAAGGTTTTGCAGCTTACGCCGCAAGTAGAGATGTCCGTCTTTTTTTAATCATGTTAGGTGGAATTTTAAACCAAATTTTCATCACGCTTCTGGTGCTGGCGATACTAACCAATACAACAGTTTTAGTACGCATTTGGACCACACGCAACCTAAAAGTTAGTTAATGAAAATTACAGTTTGAATTAAGGAGTTTTGTTTAAGGAAATTTAAATTTAATTATTAGGTTCTCCTCTAATGAATGAAGGAGAGTGTTTTTATGCTGGACGTAGTTACTTTAGGCGAAGTAATGGTACAGCTTAATCCAATTACGACTGGTCCCTTAAGACATGTCACTTATTTTGAAAAGCATGCGGCTGGCTCGGAAGCAAATTTTGCAATAGGTGTTGTCAGGCTTGGGTTTAAGGCAGGCTTAATAACTCGCGTAGGAAACGATGAGTTCGGAAAATACATTCTGTCTGTTTTAAGAGGAGAAGGCGTAGATACTTCATTAGTCAAGGTGGATAATGATGCGCCAACAGGCGTATACTTTATTCAGAGAGGTTATCCCATACCAGGCAAAAGCTCAGTGATCTATTATAGGCGTGGTTCAGCGGCGAGTAAAATGTCGCCGGAAGACATTGATGAAGAATACATTAGGAACTCAAAGTTGCTACATTTAACTGGCATAACACCAGCCTTAAGTGATAGTTGTAGAGAGGCAACATTTAAAGCTTTAAGTATAGCTTCAGAAAGCAGAGTCATGACGTCTTTAGACACAAATATTAGACTTAAGCTATGGTCTAAGGATGAAGCAAGGGAAACTCTTCTTTCAATGATTAAGAAAGTAAATATTCTCTTAACAGAACCTGCTGATGCTAAAATCCTAGTGGGGGAAGAAGACCCGCATAAAATAATCGACAAAATACTATCAATTGGCCCAGACATAATCGCAATTAAGCTTGGAGAGAAGGGAGCTATTGCATCAGATGGGAAGGAAACTATAATGAAACTTGGATTCAAGGTCCCGGTCGTTGATGTAATTGGCGCTGGAGACGCATTCGCAGCTGGCTTTATAGCAAGCATACTTAAAGGAAAAAATCTAGAGGAGGCCTTAACCTATGGTAATGCTGCCGGAGCCTTAGTTGTAACCACTAGAGGCGACATAGAGAACTTGCCTTCACAGGAGGATATAGAGAAGTTCTTAGCTTTCCAAAGAAGGGAGACGGTGATACTTAGATAAAATTAAGTCTATAGGCTCACGGAGGGAGTTTTTTGAGAAGAAGTCTAGTCTATTTGACTTTGATTGTAATTGCCCTCCTAGCTGGTTTAGCCCTTGGAAATTACATGAGCATGATACAGTATGAGGAGAGAATAAGGGATTTAGAGACAGCTTTAGTTCAAAAAGAAAAACAGATTGAAGTATTAAATGTTTTCATTGATAATCTTCAGAGATGGTTAGAAGGTAACATAACAACCTATGAAGATAAAATAGCCAATTATGAAGTTAAAATAGCTTATCTCCAAAGCCGCATATCGAACTTGGAAGCACAGCTGGAGATAGAGATTCTGGGAGTTTATTTCTCTCCTAGAGGTGGATGTGAAAATGTAATTCTTAACTGGATAAAAAACGCAAATAAATCTATTCATGTACTCATTTACAGTTTTACATCAGACCCGATTGGTGAGGAGCTTATCAACGCCTATAAGAGAGGCATAGATGTTAGGGTGGTTTTTGAGAGAAATCAAATAGGTCGAGGTAGTGAATACCGGAGGCTTAAGGAGGCTGGCATCCCGGTACGTAATGACACGAATCCAAAGCTTATGCATAATAAAGTTATGATAATAGATGGCGAAATAGTATTTACTGGAAGCTATAATTGGTCAATGAACGCTGAGAAATATAACAATGAGAATCTCATAGTTATAAGAAGTAAAAGAATCGCTGAAATATTTGAAAGAGAGTTCGAAAAAATCTGGAATGAAAGCGTTGGATAAGTGATTAAAAAATCGGCATTCAATAACCGGATGCCCAGAGAGGCACGTTCTTTCTCATTATTGTGATTATTTCTTTTAAGGTCTCCAATTCTTCAGCGCTTAATCTATCCTTAAATTTTGTATTTAGTAACCTTGCATGATGCTCAGGAACATTAACATAAAGTATGTCGCCCTCATCGAAATGACGTCCAACAATAGGCTTATCTATTGAAATTGCAACCTGTTGCCCCATCCCAGCATATGGAATGGGAA
>CAZOWB010000139.1:0-3920 GCA_964583315.1 uncultured Candidatus Bathyarchaeia archaeon
TCCTGCATGATCCCTGCCAACTATGAAGTGCGTGCATCCAAAATTCTTGCGTATAATGGCATGGTGAACAGCCTCTCTCGGACCAGCATACTTCATTTCATAACGTAGTATGCTTAAAACCACACTTTTTCTCGGATAATAATTTCTGATTAGAGCCTCATAGGCCTCTAAAATTACCTCATCTTTGTAGTCCCCAGGCTTCTTCCGCCCTATGACCGGATTAATAAACAAACCATCCGCGAAGACTAATGCAGATTTTTGAACATATTCATGACCGAGATGCGGCGCATTCCTTGTTCGAAAGCCTACTATGGTCTCCCAACCTCTCTCGGAAAATAGGATGCGTGTTTCAGCCGGATGCAACGTGTATCTTTCATACTTATTTGGCGTTTCACCTATAAGCTCTAGGCTTCCGCCCACAAGCATAGGTTTCATACTTAATGTTTTTGAGACTCCCGGGTGCCTAGGATCTGTAGTGCCGAAGACTCTACTAGCGTAAAGATCCACATCAACCTTATAGATTTCCTCAATTTTCATAATGGCTATAGGTTTTCCAGAGAAAAACAGTGATATATCGTCCCCCTCCCTAACCCCTATTAAATCATCTTCGTTTACATCTAAAACCACAGGTATAGTCCATGGTAGATCATCTGGAAGCCTCATATCCTCCAAAACATAAGAAACTTCCTCATAGCACATAAAACCTTCAAGCGGGCTATATACGCCATGAGCTATATTCTCGACATCTAAAGCCTGATTTAAATCAAGTTCCACCCTAGGAAGAGTAGCAGCCTCCTTCAGGAGTCTCTCCCTCCTATTATTTTTGGCAACTCTGTTTACGAGACGGCCGCCGTGAGGAATAGAAACCATGACATATACCTCCCTTTTTTACAGATAACCCAAAGCTCTAAGCTTCTCTTTAATCCGCTCAACATCCTCTTCGCTGAATGGACTTGCCATTCTTTCCCTCTCATGCATTGATACAACCTCCCTAAGAATGTAAGTCACATAATCACTCACACTTTTAAATCCGGTTCCCTCCATAATGCTCTTAATTCTCTCGTAGAGAGAAACCGGAATAGAAACAGTAGTGTATTTTCTACGTCGCATATCCGAAAAATATGTAATTACATATAATTAAATTTTTAGATCTACCGCCCCGATTTAAGTACACCCTAAAAAATTAAAGAGTGCTATTACGCATCTACCTCAAGTTCATCAATAACTCTGCGCAACGTATCTTCATATCCTCCTATAAATTCAATAACGGCAACTTTTTCTTTTCCGCCAACCTTAAATCCTTCTTTTCTCAGATTCTTGATTAAGCTTTTCAGTGTCCTCTTTATGCTCCTAATGTATATGAAACCCCCGTCTATTCTTGGGATTTCATGTACAAGTACGATAATTTTATCTGGATTATCTTTAGCTAATTTTCGACCCACATAAGAGGTTACGTAAGCATCCATACACAGATAATAGACGCTAATTTTAACATTTGAAAAAACCTTATCAAGATTCTTGAGGGCTTTAAGCATAATTTCTTTGGATAAATTGTATGTTTTAAATAAGTAGGCGTCGCTCATAATAGCCTCAATATTTTCGAATGCAAGTTTTCTAACCGCATGTTCAATGCATACACCATTATATATCCTATAACATGAATCAAGTATATCAGCAGCTCTTCGCAAAGTTATCATGTCAACCTTCGTATTGGTTACTAGCTTTCTAAAATATTCAAGTCCCCGATGGCTGATCCCCGCATCAAAATAGGGTGCAAGATCCCCAATTATGCCTAAAGCAATCAACATGACGTCATGTTCATCTTTAACGCCTAATATTTTTGATAGAAGATAGGTTGTTGAAGGATATTCAGCTTCATCCCCCACGCCTAGGGCCACGGGATTGCAATATATCGAGTCACCACTGTTACACCATGGTTCAGCTAAGTGATGATCAATTACAATTAAAGGTTTATTGAGTTTTCCGTGAATTCTCTTGTAGTCTTCTCCATTAATACCATAATCAAGAAATATCACGTAATCTACATCCCTAGGGACAGACATAATATTAATGGCTTCTTCACTATAGAATCCTATTCTAGGCGTCATCATAGCAGCTATTTGATCTTTATATTTCTTCAGGATTAAAGCGGCTGATGCTATGCCATCTGTATCCCAGTGATGAAATATACCCAAGGAATATCCTTCATTAAATATTTTTGCAATTTCTTGATATTGCTGAATTAATTTCAACTTTCATCGACTGATCGATTCAAATAAACAATTTCTGTCTAACGATTTAAATGTACCCTAGCGCTCTAAGTCTCCTCTTTATTTCTTCCTCTTCTTCAGGAGTAAAGGGCGTTTCTTCCTCTTCCTCCTCCCTTAGAAGCTCCTCCAGAACAAACTCCACATACTCCTCCACAGATTTGAATGCACCTTCGCTTTCCACAACCCTCTTTTTAACCTTCTCATATAGGTCTCTAGGTAAATTAACTGGAACTTTATCTTCTGGCATATATCATCATCTCAAATCAGCTCATCGTTTCAGCATTAAAAATGGAATCTCATACTTTAAAATGTTATTAATAAGCCTATTAAGTGCGAGATATCAGTAATTTTTTATTCGGATTTTTAATCTGTTTTAGGGTTGTTCTCTGGCTACTTTTATGCTGAATTTTTTTATTGAAAAATACTTATTCTTTGATAGCGTGCTCAAAATCTCCATTAAATATATCTTTACACTTTCCGGTTTTTCGGTTTCAACACTGACCATTACTGTTTCCAATTATGCTCACCATCCATCTAAAATTATTCCCTATGGTAGGGATTTAACCTTTTTCTTTATAAACATGAAGCTGCATCCATTTTCCTCAGCGGCTTTTCTATCGCTTTCTCTATCACCTACCACAAGAACTCTGCTTGGTTTTATCCTGAACTTTTCAATAATAATTTTTATTTGCTTACTTCTACTGACGCTATCCTCCCTAGTAACAATATGGTTGAAGCGTAAACCCGTTCTTTCTAAAATCTTTGTTACTACCTGCTTACCCTGTAAAGTAATGAGACATTTAGGTACGTGCCGGAAACTATTATAAAGTTCAATGCCTTCATCTATTTTAATCATGCTTGGTAGAGCCTTAAGCTCAAGTTTACTCCAAACATTAAAAATTTTCATCTTGATCTCATCATCAACGTCGGAGAGAGCATCCAAAATCGAGCTTACCTTCCTGATCTTTAAGATCTTAGATATTTCACTTTTCAATTCCTCATAATCTATTGGTAAGTGAACCAACGTTCCATCCAAATCAAATATTACAAGCTTTATGTCGTCTACCACTTGTACATTCTCCCCAAAACCCTTCCATCTTTAACAAGACAAGCCGGCGCATCAATATGCCTTATCCAATAAAGATTCTCAGGTAAGACATTAAATTTAGGAAGAGAAGGAAGCCTTTCCTTATAAGCCAGCTTTAAGTAAATATATGGGAGATTGCCGCGATAGTCTCCGAAGAGAACTTTACTTGCATATGGGAAAAAGAATGAGGTTGTAAACATTCTACCAGCATTAATTTCTGTTACGCATGGGACGCCCTCGCTGTTCTCTTTTAGATCTACGCATGCGATTCCCTCAAAATTTGAATCAATAGCTAAGATAGCTTCAACCGCAATCTTGTTTATTCTATCATCATGGATTGTCCGTTGAACGGCGGGAGTGCCCGTAATGCCTGATGGAGCTAGATTAGGATAAATGTATTCTAGCCGCTCCCTAGCCATTGAAACCACAAGTTCACCATTCTTCCATATGCTGTGAAAAGCTAGATTTCTTCCCCCTAGAAATTCCTGAGCGATGAAACTCCAGTCCTTTCCTCTTGCCTTCCAATATTTGATCCATGAAACTGCAGTTTCAACATTATATGC
>CAZOWB010000140.1:0-3893 GCA_964583315.1 uncultured Candidatus Bathyarchaeia archaeon
CATCTACAAGCCGACAATCATAGTCGCCAATAAAGCCGATCTGCCGAATGCTGAAGCGAACCTAACATTGCTGAAGTCCACTTTAGAAGGGTGGAGGCTACCGCTTTTAGTAGCTTCATGCATAAACAATACGGGCTTAGAAAAGCTTGGCGAAAACATTTTCAAAATGCTCAGAGTCATAAGAGTCTACACCAAAGAACCATCATCTAAGGAGCCATCAAAAAAGCCGCTTGTGGTTAAGGAGGGAACAAACGTAATCTCGATCGCTAAAAAACTGCATAGCGAAATGTATAAAGGCTTTAAATATGCCCGCATATGGGGGCCAAGCGCAAAGTATCCAGGCGAAAAAGTCGGCGCAAGCCACGTGTTAATGGATGGAGATGTTGTAGAAATCCATTATTAATTATGGTTAAATTACATTAAACATATTCTTCTATGCCCTCTGTTGAGATACCTAATGCCTTCAATATCATTTTGCATCCTTCAAATGTTATTTTATCGCCGAACATTATGTCCTCTCTCACAGGCTCAATTATAAAGCCCTTATAAAGCCCCGACGGATTAATAATGTAAAAAGTCTGGATAACAAATAATAAAAGGTTCAGATCTCTACTCGATAATCCCAGCTCGAGAGCTCTACGCTGATCCCTCGTTAAATGAACTCTCTTACCTAAGGCCTCCATTATACCCTCCTTATCTTCATCCATGGCGCTAAGCAAATCTTTTAAAGTTATCCCATGCTCTTTCAAGTAATCCTTCAAAACCTCCTTAAGCGGTATGTAATCCTCCCCGCTCATATCAATCCACATATAGTTGTTCATATTGATTAATTTTTATAAGATTGATTGCCAAAATATATTTGGCTTACCAGAGTTAAAGTTATGCGAGGAGTCTGCATAATCTTGTCAAATTTAAGCGAAACTCGAATAAGATGCCCAAACTGTGGTAAAAGAGTTCCAGCGATGAAATATTGCATTTACTGTGGCGCCCAACTACCAACGGCAGCTCCACCACCACGTGTTGAGAGGCCTAGACCAATGGAGGCTCCACCTCCAGTCCCGCCATTAGTTCCGCCGCCCGCAAAACCAGCTCAACCTAGTCCAGCGGCTCCAGCGCCCACTGGACTTGAGGGTGAAATAGCGAACTTGATGTCAAATATTTCAACTCTATACACGAGGAAGGTTGCTCTATTCAGGCTTTTCCAGTCCGGTGAGGTTTCCGAAACGGTCTTTATAAAACTTTATAATGAATATAGCGGCAAGCTGAGTGATCTCCTTAATAAGCGTGTTCGCAGACTTGAGGAGCTTAGAAGAAGACTTGATGAAGTTAATAAGCGCCTAAATGAGGTTGCCCTAGACCTTGAGGAGCTAAATGTACGCTATAAGATTGGCGAGCTCGATATGAATACCTTCTCACAGAGATCTGAGAAGCTAAAAATAGAGCAAAGGGAACTAGAAAATATTGCTGGAAGCATTAAAACCAACCTTGAACGCCTAAAGAATCTGCTTGGTGATAAGTCACCCAGTGAAATAAGAGATATGGAGCTCCAACTAAAAGCAGCATATGATACTATAAAGAAAATGGTTGAGGAAGGGAAAATCTCAAATAAAGTGCTAGATAACGTTAAAACAGACGTTGAAGAGACAATAACGTTTCTAGGCTCTCTCATTAAAGATAGAAAGGAGAAGGAGAGGCTCCTAAGAGAGCAGCTTGAAACTCTTCAAGCCAGATACAAGATCGGTGAAATATCAATAGAAGAATATGAGAGACAAAAGAGGGAGCTACAGGAAAAAATTAACAAGGTTTGGTCATGAAGTAGTGGATAAAACAGTGATCCTTTCAGCCGTTGCATTCAAGTGAGCGGAAGCACTTAAACTAGCAAAGAGGATATAAAATGAGGTTCAAGCTGCTTGCGGAGCTCTGTGAGAGACTTGAAAAGACAACCAGACGCAATCTGATGATCGAAACCGTTGCAGAGTTCTTGAAAAATCTGAGCGAGAATGAGATTGAACCAGCCATATCAATGATACTCGGTAGGCCATTCCCAAAATACGACCCTAGAACATTAGATGTAAGCTGGGCTACCTTAAGCGGCATAATTAAGCGGTTATCAGGCGCCGAATGGACAAGTTTTCACTCAGCCTTCAGAAGTACTGGCGACATTGGATCTGCAACCCAAATAGTGTTTGAGAGGAGATCTGCTCACAGGCAATCCGCACTCTTTGAGAAGCCGCTTACAATAATTGAAGTTAGAAAAATATTCGAGCGCATCGCAGAATTCAGGGGTCAGGGGTCTAAGGATAAAAAAGAGCGATTAATTGAGGCTTTACTTGGAAGAGCCACACCTATAGAAGCCAAATACCTCGTTAAAATAATGATTGGGGAAATGAGAACAGGCTTCCAGGAGGGCCTAATGGAGGCAGCTGTGTCAAGAGCATTCTCGATTCCCTTAAAAGATGTTCAGAAAGCCTCCATGTTGACTGGCGATGTAAGTGAGGTAGCATACCTATGCAAAAAGCAGGGTCGAAAAGGAATTCTAAATCTGAACTTTAAAGTTTTTAGACCAATTAAACCTATGCTAGCTCAGATGGCTGAGGATTTAAAAGAGGTTTTTAGGGAACACGGTGGAAAAACAGCTCTGGAATATAAGCTTGACGGTGCGAGAATACAAATCCACCTATCCAATGGAGAGGTGAAAATATTTAGCCGTAGGCTCACTGATGTCACCAAAAGTCTTCCGGAAATCGTTAACCAAGTTCGTAGTGAAGTTAAGGCGAAGGAAGCAATATTAGAGGGTGAGGTTATAGCCGTTGGTGAGAATGGAAAGCCTATGCCTTTCCAGCATTTAATGCGCCGATTCAAAAGAGTCTATAAAATAGATAAGATTGCTAAGAGCATCCCAATTGAACTTTATCTTTTTGACGTCCTTTACATTGATGGGGAAAGCTTAATCGAAAAACCATACATTGAACGTCGAAGCAGACTTAAAGAGGTTGCCGGAAATATACCTCTAACAAAGCAGATTATAACAAGCGACCTGAATGAGGCTGAATCATTTCTGAGAATGGCGGTTAATGAAGGGCATGAGGGATTGATAGCTAAGAGGCTAGATGGCCCCTACACGCCCGGCGTCAGAGGCAAACACTGGTTTAAAATTAAAGAGGTCTTGCCACCGCTTGACCTTGTTATTGTTGCCGCTGAATATGGTTATGGCCGAAGGCATAATTGGCTGTCAGATTATTATTTAGCTGCCAGAAATGGAGATAAATTCACAATTGTTGGTAAAACGTTTAAGGGCTTAACTGATGATGAAATAGCTGAGATGACTAAGCGTCTTAAGGAAATAGCAGTTAAGGAGGAGGGAAATAAGGTTATAGTTTTGCCGAAGATAGTTGTTGAAGTAGCCTATAATGAGATTCAGAGAAGCCCAAAATACGAGTCTGGGATGGCCCTGCGCTTTGCTAGAATAACGAAGATACGTGACGATAAAACCCCCGAGGAAGCAGACACCATAGAAACTGTGAGAAAAATATATGAAAGCCAATTTGAGAGAAAAGCAAAAATAAACTTATGAAAATTTTATGGTGACCAACATTTATGAAGAAGATTCTAATAAAAAGATCTGTTATAGACAGCCTCCTGAGCTATGCTAAGGCATGCCATCCAAAGGAGGGGATTCTCCTCCTAAGAGGAAAAGTCAAAAAGGACACGATTGAAGTTAATGAAGTTGAGATTCCGCCGCTAGGTGTTCACGGGAAGGGATTCTCAGCATTTCCAGCTCACATGCTTCCAATAGACTTCTCAATTATAGGAACAGCCCACTCACATCCCTCCGGAATACTACTGCCATCCATAGCGGATCTAAATCATTTTTATGGGAGAATAATGATAAT
>CAZOWB010000141.1:0-3888 GCA_964583315.1 uncultured Candidatus Bathyarchaeia archaeon
CCCAAACCAAGTTCAGATTTTATACCGCCGCCGCTTATTCTACCATTACGCTATGAGCTTACCACCACAACTATACAGAATCTCTTAGAAGCCTTAGACGAGGCCTTAAGAACCGATAAGGTTCAATCCGCTAGGTCTCCTCCCAAACCTGTTCTCCCACCCCCTGAGGTAATTCCAACTCTAAGCGCCTATTTAATGGAGATCGAAAATGAAATAGAGCGGCTTTTCCAAAAGATACGCCTATTAATCAGCAAGGGTGAACTCATAACCTTCTCAAGCCTAGTGAAGGGTCTAGAAAGAATAGAGATGATAAAGACCTTCATAATTCTCCTTTTCATGGCGCAGAAGGGTAAGGTTACCCTATGGCAGAATGAAGAGCTCGGCGAAATTTATGTAACACTAAACGGAGAAAACGGAGGTAACCAGAGTTGACTCTGATGGCTCCTACAACCAACGTTAATGATGGCGAAAAACAGGGTCAGCCAATCAACCAGAAAAAAAGAAGGAGGGGAAAAGAGAATATTGAAGTTAAACTCAGACTAATTGAGGCTGCGCTCTATGTGGCCGGTCGCCCCCTCGACCTCAAAACTCTATGTAATGTTATAGGCTCTAAATCCGAGAGAAAAGTTCAGAAGCTCGCAAGAACCCTAATGGAGGATTATAAGCAGCGCAATACAGCTCTAGAAATAATCGAACTTGAGGATCGTAGATTTGTGATGCAACTCAAAACCGAATACTCAAATAGAGTTAGAAAGCTTGCAATAAGACCGCTTCTAACGACCGGTCCTCTAAGAACATTATCTTATATAGCATATAAGCAACCTGTTACGCAAAAAAGAGTTATTGAAGTTCGGGGGAAACACGCCTATAAGCACATAAAGGAATTAGCTGAGATGGGGTTAATTACGCGGGAGAAAAATGGCAGAGACATAGTTCTGAAGACAACTGATTTCTTTGCGGACTACTTTGGTTTAAGCCGAAATGTGCATGTTATGAAACGGCAGCTAAAAAGAATATTCGAGAAGCGGGGAGAAGAAACCCTGCCAGCAAATTTCAAAGAAGCAAGATAAGTCGTAACTAGATAATTCTAGGCTTAAAATAATCTTAAACAATTTTTATAGCGTTTTCAGATTATTTCTTTAGAGGGAGATATTTTTATGGAGGGAGTTATAGGCGTCTTTGATATAGGCAAATCAAACAAAAAGTTTCTCATATTCTCCGAGGACCTAAAGCCCATCCACTCAGATTTTATAAGAATAGATGAAGTAAAGATAAATGAACTGCTTTGTGATGACGCTGAATCAATAGTTTCTTGGATGAAAACCAAGTTTGCTGAGGCTACAAGAAGATGGCGTATTAAAGCGTTAGCTATAACGACATTTGGCGCCACAATAGCGAATCTCAAAAATGGTGTTTTAAGGCTTCCAGTAATATCCTACAACCAAGAGATTGATAGGCGAATTAGAGGCGACTTTTATAGCGAATTTGGGAGCCCCCTTGAACTTTATATGACAACTGGCACTCCCCCATATGGGCAGCTCTTAAATGTGGGAATGCAGATTTACTGGATAAGAGAGAAGTTTCCGAAAGCATTCGATGAGATAAATGAGATTCTCTTTCTACCGCAATATCTCACATATGAGCTCACCGGCTTCAAAGCCAGCGAGATCACAAGTGTAGGTTGCCACACGTATCTATATGATATAAGAAGGGGGGGATGGAGTAAGGTTGCTGAGAGCTTGGAGGTGGATACTAGGTCCCCTGAAATGGTTGATGTTTGGAGTTCGATAGGTGAATTTACGATTGAGGGATCAAGGCTGCTGGTTACGTCGGGAATACATGACTCAAACGCCTGTCTATTACCATATATTGCTAGGGGTGAAGAGTTTTTATTGGCTTCAACGGGAACATGGTGTGTATTTATGTATCCTGGAGGAGCCTTTAAGCCTAGGGAGGAGGATCTATATAGGGATGTTCTATATTACATGGATGCTTATGGTAGACCTGTCAGGTCATCTAGATTTAAGGGCGGATTTGAATACGATTATTACACAGCAATTATAAGGGACAGATTTTCAGTAAACACTGAAAACATAGATCTTGACGTAAGCCTGTTAAATGACATATTAAAGCGTAAGGAGGACTTCATAACTCCAGGTTTAGTTAAGGGGTCGGGTCAATTTCAGAATTCTAAAGCGAAAATAATTGGGAAAGCTTTCACTAAAGGCGCTAAAGAAGCCTATCATCTGCTGAATCTTTATCTGGCTATTGAATCCTATGTGGCAATAAACCTAATAACTGAGGGCAGAAACATTAATATAGTTGTTCAGGGAGGTTTCGCCAGAAACAACATTTATCTAGCAGTTTTGTCAGCGTTGTTCCCTGATAGTGAGGTTTTAAAGGCAACTTTTCCGGAGGCCACTGGTTTAGGGGCAGCCCTCTGCGCGAGAAGCGCGTTAGACGGCGTTAAACCTAACGAGCTGAAAGCAGACTTGCTGGATATGGGTGAAGAGAAGGTGCCAAAACCTCCAATAGACGTAGAAATGCTAGAGAACTACGTGGAGGCTTTCATTGATAAGGTGAAATCCACCAGCAGCAGCCGTTAAGCTTATATTAGCCCGAGTCTTCTCTTTCTTTCTTAAGGAAAGAGGTAAGCGTTTATGTCCGTTTGGCATGGCGATCTACATAAAAGGAAACCCACCGGCGGAAAAAGGAGACCCTATAGGGGAAAGCGAAAGTACGAGATGGGCTCATTTCCAACCGAGACGATTCTAGGCGAACACAGAACTAAGGTGAGCCGCAGAAGAGGAGGCAACATAAAAGTTAGATTAGTAAGCGCTAAGTGGGTGAATGTTTCAGATCCAGATACTGGAGAAACAAAAAAAGTCGAGATCATCAGGGTCCTAAAAAACCCGGCTAATGTAGACTACGACCGGAGAGGCGTAATAACAAAGGGCTGTCTCATAGAAACCCCACTTGGAACAGCTAAAGTCACATCGAGACCCGGCCAATGCGGAGTTCTTAATGCTGTGCTAGTTAGCAAGAGAAAATAGAGAAGCATTTATGCGGCTTCGCCTCTATTAAGTTTTTGCAGGATTGTCTTTAGGCGTTTAAAATGCGAAGGAGAGATGAAATAATTTTATGGCCAGTTTATTTTGACTCCCTAAGAACCAGACGTGAAGGTAGACGTCTGCCAAAAAATCTTTGTGTTCCCTCACCAAGCATTAGTATGCTTGAAAAAGCTCTTAGAAATCTGAACTTAAATTATGAGTCTTATCCTGAAGCTGCTCATCCACGTCTCCCATGGATTAAAACTGGTTTTATAGCGGTAAAGAAAAATCAAAAACGTAAAAATCGGCTTCTTAAGAGAATTGCGGCTGAGCTTAAAAAACTGGCTACATAACTATCCTTTAGGAAACGTTTAAATAATTGGTAGAGTTCATTTTTTTATCCATCTCTTCTAAGTGGGGTATTAGCTTGAAAAAGATCGGGCAAGTTCTCCACATCGGCCCGGGTAACAGGGCTATAGCCAAGGTGGAGGCTCCCCCAAAGCTTGGTGCAACCGTTTTCGACCTTAAGAAGAAACCGATTGGAATTGTCCTCGATATTTTTGGCCCTGTGAAATCACCCTATATTGAGATTGAAGTTAAAGATCGTAAACCTGAAAAAATTGTTAATTATCCACTATATGTTTTACCTAGGTCTAAACGCTTAAAGAGGAAGAGGAGAAGATGAGCGGGAAAGATGAAGGCAAATTTTTTTCTCCCGTATTGAGAGATATTCGACGTTGCCCAGAATGCGGCAGCACGAAATTGATGCGCGATTATGAAGCCGCTGAAGTAGTTTGCATGGAATGCGGTTACGTTATAGATATGAAGATAGCTGATC
>CAZOWB010000142.1:0-3874 GCA_964583315.1 uncultured Candidatus Bathyarchaeia archaeon
AATAACGTACCCCTAGAGATATATGAACCTGAGGTTGCACGCCTTAAGATTCTTGAACCCCTCTTAGAGGCAGGCGAAGATGTCTGGAAGGAGTTAGACATAAATGTTAAGGTGAGGGGAGGAGGTTTTATGGGTCAAGCGGAGGCAGCTAGAATGGCTATTGCCAGAGGCCTCGTTAAGTGGACTAGAAGCTCTCATCTGAAAACGGTCTTTCTAAAGCTCGATAGAACCCTAATAGCGGGGGATCCAAGAAGAAAGGAGCCTAAAAAGTTTGGTGGTCCAGGTGCAAGGGCCAGAGACCAGAAGAGTTATAGGTAGAATGCTTCTTCCTATTAAAAGAAGGATGATAGTATGATAATTCCTGTTAGATGTTTCACGTGCGGCAAGCTTATTGGAGATAAATGGGAAGAATTTGCTAGAAGAGTTAAGAGGGGTGAAGATCCCGGGAAAGTTTTAGATAGTTTAGGTTTAACCCGATACTGTTGCAGACGTATGCTTCTTTCCCATGTTGAAATAATAGATGAAATAATAAGATTTTATGAGGGAAGAATTGAAGAGGAGGAGTGACCTGCATGTCCACAATAATAGAAGATGTTAAAGCCAGAAAAATCCTAAACAGCAGAGGAGAAGCAACCATAGAGGTCGAAATAACTACGACGGATGGATTCGGCGTAGCGTCTGCTCCAAGCGGAGCAAGTAAAGGTAAGGCTGAAGCAGTAGCCTTTCCGCCTGGCGGAGTTGACGAAGCAGTCAAAAAGGTTGAGGAGCTTATAGCACCCGAACTTATAGGGCTAAATGCAGATGAACAAGAAGAAATAGATAATCTCTTACGTGAGCTTGATGGAACCGAAAACTTCGCGAATATCGGTGGAAACACTGCTTATGCAGTATCGCTCGCCGTTGCAGATGCCGCAGCTAACTCATATAATATGCCGTTATTCCAGTATTTGGGCGGATATCTAGCATGTAATCTACCCTACCCGCTTGGAAATGTCCTGGGCGGAGGAAAACATGCTCTCGGTAAAGTTCCAGACATACAGGAGTTTCTGATCCTACCGGTTGGCGCACCATCCTTCATAGCCGCCGCGGAGGCTAACGTGAAAATTCACAGAAGATTAAGAGATCTGCTCATTAAAGTTGACCCGTATTTTACCGGTGGAAAGGGAGATGAGGGCGCCTGGGCTCCAAACATATCTAATGAGAAGGCCCTTGAGGTTGTTTCAAAGGCTTGTGAAGAAGTCTCTAATGAAGTTGGCTTTGAATGCAGGGTTGGTTTGGATGTTGCCTCCTCATCACTCTGGGATCCAGATAAGCAATGTTATGTGTATGAAAGTGAGGGCGTTAAGAGAGACACAGGTGAACAGTTAGAATATATTTTGGATCTCATTGAAAGATACAGGCTCATCTATGTTGAAGATCCCTTCCACGAGGAAGATTTTGAGAGCTTCAGCGAGTTAACCTCTAAGGTTGATGGATGCCTGATATGTGGAGATGACCTGTTTGTTACTAATGTAAAACGCCTGAGCATAGGTATAGAAAGAAAGGCTGGAAACGCAATAATTATTAAGATGAATCAAGTTGGAACTCTAACAGACACCTGGAATACAACTAAGCTCGCAAAGGAAAGCGGATACGTGCCGATAGTCTCTCATAGATCTGGTGAAACACCAGCGTTTCACATTGCGCATTTAGCCGTCGGCTTTAGCTGCCCAATAATAAAAACCGGGGTTGTTGGGGGAGAGCGCATAGCTAAAATCAATGAGCTTATATACATCGAAGAGATATTAGGTGGAAAAGCTAAAATGGCTAAATTGAAAATCTAGTGGAGGACAAAATATTGTCGTCTAATGATAAAGCCAAGAGTGAATCTGATACGGCTGCTGAAACTCTTCTATTACCGCAGGATGTTCTTCTTTCAGCTGGAGTACATATTGGAACAAAAATAAAAACAAAAGATATGGAACCCTTCATCTATAGGGTTAGGGGCGACGGTTTATTCGTTTTAGACATAAAAAAGATTGACGAACGGATAAGGATTGCAGCTAAATTCCTAAGCAGATTTGATCCGCCCAGAATAGCGGCTACCGCAGTTAGGCTTTATGCCAGGGAACCCGTCGCAAAATTCTGCGAAGTCACAGGGGCCACACCGATCATCGGACGGTTTGTTCCAGGTTTACTCTTAAATCCACTTTACCCCGGCAGAATCGAGCCGGATGTCATGTTAATCTCTGACCCCCGAGCTGATGCTCAAGCCATTAGGGAATCAACCAAAATAGGTATACCGGTTGTAGCCTTATGTAGCACAGATAACGACTTCACAAATATAGATCTGGTTATACCAACAAATAATAAAGGCAGAAGAGCTCTTGCGGTAATATACTGGCTTTTAGCTAGACAGGTTCTCCGTGAGAGAGGCGAACTTCCACCCGATGGCGATTTATCAATTCCAATAGAAGATTTTGAGGTCAAGCTCGCTGAAAGAGGACGTTAAACGCACATTTTATTCAAATTTATCATAAATCATGCCTAAACTAATAATTTTATATATATAACGTGGCGTCTTATTTGAATGTAGGGAGGAGAATAAATCTGTCAGCTAAGATTAGATATGCAAAATATGCTGGGAGCTTCTACGCTGGATCAAAAAACACTTTAAAAAGTCAAATAGAGAAGTGCTTCACACACAGATTTGGCCCAGGTAGAATCCCAGAGGTTTCTAAGGAAGGCCCAAGAAAAATAGTGGGCCTCATCTGCCCACATGCAGGATACATGTATTCCGGACCCGTAGCCGCTAATGCTTATTATCAGCTCGCTCTAGATGGACCAGCTGATGTTTTTGTAATTTTAGGTCCCAATCATCAAGGTATTGGAAGCGGCGTTGCAATTATGAATCGTGGTGTTTGGCGAACGCCGTTGGGTGATGTAGAAATAGACAGTGAAGTAGCTGAGGAGATTCTCCGCTACTCGGATATAATTGATATCGATGACTCCGCTCATGCATATGAGCACTCAATAGAAGTTCAGCTACCATTCCTGCAATATGTTTTCGGTTCATCCTTCAGATTTGTTCCGATCTGCTTTTTGATGCAGGATTTAGAGACAAGCCGTGAAGTGGGTCAGGCATTAGCCAAAGCCCTCGAGAATAGGAACGCGGTTATAATAGCTTCAACAGACATGACCCATTATGAATCCCATAATCAGGCGTGCGAGAAAGATAGAGAGGCTATAAATGCGATACTTCAGCTTAATGAAGCTCTCTTCTACTCAATTCTTGAATCACGTAATGTGACGGCTTGCGGTTACGGCCCAGTTGCAGCCTTAATAACCGCGGCAAAAAGATTGGGCGCTAAGAGAGCTGAACTACTAAGCTATAAGACTAGTGGAGACATAACTGGCGATAAATCCGCGGTTGTCGGCTACGCGGCTATATCATTAACCAAGTAAAGGAGTTTTCCGTTTGAAGCCCCAATCTAGGGCCTCTGCGCCGGCGAAAGTAATCCTATTCGGTGAACACTTTGTTGTCTACGATAAACCAGCGGTAGTCATAGCTATAGACAGAAGAGCATACGTGACAGCAAAGCCTAGAATAGACGATAAAATAGTTATTAAATCTGCCACTATAAATGCTTCAGGCGCTTTTACAAGCAACGGCGAATACCAGCCAATTAAAGGCGGACAGAGAAATGAAGCGAGGTTTAAACCAATCTATTTAGTTGCAAAAAATCTTCTATCCTTATCTAACGAGAAGATGGGACTCAATATTGAAATCAACTCATCAATTCCGATTGCTGCTGGACTAGGCTCATCAGCCGCCGTGGCGGTTGCATCAGCCGCCGCCATAAGCAATCTTCTAGAGGTTAATCTCACCAAAGAC
>CAZOWB010000143.1:0-3864 GCA_964583315.1 uncultured Candidatus Bathyarchaeia archaeon
CGAATCGGCCTGCGGAGCCGAAGGTCCGGGGTTCAAGTCCCCGCGGGCCCGCCACCACCATCAATTTCATGATGTTCTGATGGTGTGAGCACATGTTTTCTCATGGCTTCTGAGCATCATGAACATGAACATCATCGTACATGAACATCAGATATAAGCATCAAGTGTGATTTTCAATTAATGGGGTTCAAATTGGACCCCGAATTAGCAGACATATCGAAACTCTCGCAGGATGTTAGGCGCAGGATCCTCATGTACGTTCTTAAGAAGGGCGTTTCGTCAACTATGCTGGGCTTCTCGCCTAACTACATTAATTGAGTTAAGCGTGGAGTTCTCCCAGTTAGCGATAATTTAGTTAAAGCTTGCCCCAAGCACCTAACCCTTGAAGAGTACGTTCAGCTGACAGGAGAGAAGTTCGAGGCGGCTGACGCCGGCAAAGTTATCAGAGTTCTCAAATCAGCGCTGCGGGACAGAAACCTAGGCGCAGGTATTTGTAACAAAGACCCATCCTAGGAAGTAGTTTTAAAAGCAACTATTCATGATCTTGAAAAGTGGTTAATGTTTCCAGAGAACTGTGAAAGTGAATATTATTAATTGAATTTTCGCATGATTTTGCCTCTTTAATTGTGAAGTTCTCTGGTTTGATTTATGAGGTTTATGAAATCGTAGTTGATTTGTTTGTATTGAAGTTTTTGTCAAAAAATTTATAATGATTTATTGTTTAAATAACTGAAATGTGATGTATAATGTTGAAGAAAGTTTCGAGTGGTGTTAGGGAGCTTGACGAAATTCTTGAGGGTGGCTATTTTCCAGGCTATATCGTTTTGATTGCTGGTCATCCTGGTGCTGGCAAAACAACGTTGGCTGCATCATTTCTTTATTATGGCGCTAAGGAGCATGGTGAACCTGGAATTTATGTTAGTTTCTCCGAGAATAAGGAGGAGTTCTATAGGCATATGGTGAAGCTGGGTTTCGACTTTGAAGGATTGGAAAAGGAGAGAAAGTTCATGTTCATTGAAGCCATGACCTTCGCCAGCAAGGAGGCTATAGGTGGTTTAGTTGATGTCATTGCGAATGCCATCAGTGAATTAGACGCCAAGAGAATAGTTTTGGATACCGTAACTGCTCTGATGGGTGTGCTATCGCCAGCTGAGGCGAGAGCTTTTCTGCAGACAACTCTGGTTAAAATTGTTAAGCCCCTCAAAATAACCACCTATCTAATAGCCGATCTACCGCACGGCTCAGAAACAATTGGCTATGGCTTTGAAGAATTTCAGTCAGATGTTGTTCTAAAGATGAAAGTAGAGCGGGCTAAGGGGCTTGCTAGAAGGAAGTTAGTCATATATAAAACGAGGGAGATGCCTGTTCCCTTTTATGAATATGAATTTACTATTAAAAAGGGTGGAGTAAAAATCTACATACCCTATTGGAGGGAGATTAAGGGAAGCTATAGGCCTCACAGGATAACCACTGGAATCCCAGAGCTTGACAAGATGCTTGGGGGAGGCGTGTTTGAAGGCTCAAACATCCTCATATCCGGCCCTAGTGGAACAGGTAAAACAACATTGCTCCTCAACATAGCTCTGCATCAAGCCACCCAAGGCAAGAGGGTGATATACATATCATTTGAGGAGTCTCCGGAGCAGCTTAAGACTGCAGCGAGAATGCTGGGATATGAGCCTGATAAGCTTGATAGTTTAATGATGTTTTCCATTGGTCCTGGATCAGTAACTCCTGCAACCATATATGATTATTACTATAAGATTCTAAATGAGTTTAAGCCTAACATAGTGATTTTGGATGGTTTGTCAGCCTTAGAAAGATTCTATCCAAAAGAAGAGTATTTGATTCTTGCTAGAAATCTAGGCTTAGCTGGAAAGGCGAGTGGTATAACTACAATATTCTCCACCCTCTATGACGTTATGTCTGGTGAGGAGGTAGGGTTAAGCACAATAGCGGACACCGTCATAGCTCTATGGTTCAAAAAGGATGATGAAAAGGTGATCAGGATGATTAGCGTCTTAAAGATGAGGGGTTCATGGCATGACACGAATAATAGGAGAATTACCTTTGAAGGGGGAAGGGTGATCATAAAATGATGGATGCTGAGGATAAAGCCAAGTATAGGGAGATACTGGAAAGCTTCCTAGAAGAGGTTTTTTCAAATACTATTGCATACGCTTTTCTCACAGTATTGAGATTTCACATCAAAAATATTCTAGGCAACGATTTAATTGACTGCATATTGGAAAATCCCGTTGAGGCATATCATGCACTATACAAGGTTTTAGGTGCAGTGGGTGCTGTAAGAGTTCTGGAAAATGCCATGACAAGATATATCGAGTCTAAATACATGATTTCTGTAGATAACAAGTTACTTACAAAGCTCAAAAATGGAGACAACAAAGCCATACTAGACGCGGCATTAAAAATATACTCATTAAAACGTTCTCGAAGCCAAGTATAAACATACTACCAATTACTGTTCTTTTAGTTATATGCGCGTACAAAAGTTATGAGACGTTAGGAAATTAATAATTCCTAATCCTGCTACCAATTTTCAATTTACTGGGCTTTAAGTTATGTTGCTTAGGAGTTCGCCTAAAATACTTGTTTACGTGAAGTATTATGATAAAATTACTAGGCGCGCGCGGCTGTCTCAATGGGATTACATAGATATAATATAATGTTTCAAAAAAATTTGACTTTATTAGGGGTAGGGTAAGCGAGAATAATATATTTCCTGTAAGGACTCTGTATTCACTTGCCTAAAATATTCTTTTTGCTTTGAACATCTTGCTTATCTTAAATGAAATGTTTTTCTATCTTAGAAAACTGCTTTGACCTGTAGAAGTGGCTGTTTTCCTTATTTGAGTAGATAGATTTGTTTATGCTAAACTTATTTGCTAGGTTTTCCGCTGATAAATCCTTAAAACTAAAGTTGTTTAGAGTGTACAAACAGTAATAGAGATCCCTCTGATAGATGCGTTTGAAGAAAGTGAAACTGTTTTCTAGCTTGTCAATCTTATAAACCGCCATTCTCACAGTAATAAAATCTCTGTCAAAAAGATTAAATCCCATTGCAGTAATAGTTGTTCAACCATTATTGCTATTATTTTGTCCGTGGAATTCGGTTGATCTTGCGGCGAATAAAATTTCAATGTCAAGATAAAACAGTACTATGGATTGGCCCTCTTTTATTCAACTTTAATCGTCCAATTTCTAAACTAACTAATGCAACTTTATTTTTTATATAATTATGCATATGTGTAGAGTGGTTTCAACTCCTCTAAAAACGAAGGCAACCAAACATTTTGCATTATGATCATATTTAATGAACTCTCTTTCAAACTATTTGATATATGGAGTTTTATCAATAATGGTGATAAGTTCTATTATCTTAAATAATTATTAAAATAATATAAACATTAGTTATTTATTTTTTTCCCGCATTTTCTACAATACTTTGCATTTTCTGGATTATCAGAGCCGCAATAAGGGCAGTACTTAATATTTAATTTTTGTATTCTTTCCTTAATTTCGATGGATGATTGTACTAACATTTTTTTGTTAATGTATTCGGTGGCTTCAAGTCCTAGAATTAGCCATACTAAACATAGAAATATGCTTATAATAATGCTTAAACTAATGCCAAGGGGAGAGAATACTAAACATGACCACATATTAAATATGAACTTGAAATAGTCTGGTTGTAAACCAGAAGGAATTATCTTGGGCAATATCTGCGAGAAATGAAGAATCAGTATTATAAGTTCAATTCCCCATAATACTCCAAGTTTAATAGTTAGTATGTAAGTTGCTACTATAAGAAAGGCACCTACAACTACAAATTTACTTGTTCCT